>JBCDFX010000257.1:0-6211 GCA_039177155.1 Cyanobacteria bacterium P01_H01_bin.119 | reverse complement strand
CAACGCCGGGGGGATGATGATTGAGATGCTGGGCCGCTGCGCTGGTTTCGGCGCGGGGCGACGTCAGCAGAATTAAAACCCCTTGCCGGAGCAGCACCACCGTCAGCTGATCTTCGTCGTTGATTTCGGCAATCACCCGACAGCAGAGGTGATCCACAAACCAAGTGTGCCAGTCCCTGACATCCTGCACGTAAAACCGGAGAAAGTAAATATCCATTGATACCCGCCCAGTGCCTTGATCACCGTAGCTTACTTACAGCGATTTTGAAGCCAATCAGGCGGACGTTCCTCCTTAGGGACTCTAATCAGTAGTAGATGCCAGCGTGATCCAGGTGCCGGTGCGGTGGGACTGGTTGCTTAAGTCCATCAACTGCTGAGACGCTAGACCTTCGGCAATACTGGGCGCTGTGGCAACGCCCCGGTCAATGTCGCTAACCCAGTGATCGATAACGCGGATAAACGGGGCTAGGCGACCGTCTGGGTAGGTTTGGGGAAAGGCCAGCCGCTCGGGAATGGACACTTCGCTAAGTTTATCGCCCGCCTTGGCAGCCCAGAGCTTAAAGCCGTGAATATAGTCCTTGGGGTTGTCGTTGCCTAAAACAAGGGTGCCGCGATCGCCATAAATTTCGACCCAGTGACCACGCCCGCCCGCTGTAATGGCGCTGAGGTTAACCTGACAGGGGGTGCCATCGGCTAGGGTCAGTGAAATATTGCAGGTATCGTCTGAGTCCACGGGTTTTAGTTGCCCCGTTTCAGGATCGGGGCGTTTGGTAATGGTGGTGGTCAGACGGGCGTTGAGCTGGGCAACGGGGCCAAACAGCCAGCGAATATAGTCGAAGGTGTGAGAGCCAATTGAGCCTAAAGTGCCGCCGCCTTTTGCGCTCTGAGCATACCAGCTCCAGGCCCGCTGAGGATTGGCCCGACTGGCTCCAAGCCAGTTGATCGTAATCAATCGTTTTTGGCCCACGTAATGCTCTGCCAGAAGTTCGGCCAGCCGCTGCCAGGCAGGAATAAAGCGAAATTCAAAATCCAGCCCCACGACTCGATTGTTGGCCTGGGCTAGGGACTGAATCTGCTGAGCCTCTGCGACAGAAAGGGCAGTGGGTTTCTCCAGCAGCACGTGTTTTCCGGCTTTTAGCGCAATTTCTGCCGTTGGCCAGTGCAAAAAGGGTGGTGTAGAAATGGCGACGCCATCGACCCCAGGCAGCGCAACAATATCTTCAACCCGATCGCAGGCATGGTCGATTTGATGGGCGGCGGCGATCGCTTCCGCCTTCTCAAGGTTACGGTGGTAAACGCCCACCACTCGGGTGCGATGGTGGGTTTGAAATCCGGGAATATGGATTTTTTGACCGAACCCGGTGCCAACAACGGCAATACCCAGCTCTAACTGAGAAGACGCCATAACATTGAAAGCTTACTGACTGCATGTTCTATTGGGTCATGAGTTGACCGGGGACGCAAGGGCTGGAGACAGGGAATTTATAGCGCTCGTCAGTCCAGTTAGGACAAGACCGCAAGCCAGATTGCTTTTAGACTCAGCCCGACAGGGATACTTGGTGCGGTGAGCAATCTGGCCAGAGCTCCAGAAGATTGCTTGCTGCCATAGACGCCCTTAGAGATAATGCAGGTGTACCAAATTGGGCCGGGTTTACGCTATGGCTGCTCTCACTCGCCAACTGTCGGTGATTGAACTGCGCGATCGCATTTTGGCGATGGCAACCACCGGCGTTTATCGTCAGTCGTTGTTTGAAGCCTTTCAGCCCGTTGCCAACAAAACCCAGATTCGCAGCGCCATTGCCCAAGCTAAGCGACTGGGCCTCAAGTCTGTCGCTGCCCTGAGGGATAAGCAGTTGGGTACCTACTACCAACTCGACGCCCGCCGCTACGAAGCGCTGCAGCAGGCGCCCCAGTCTGCTCTGCAGGCTGTAGCCGGTGCAGATGCTGTAGCCGGGGCAGAGCAGGTCGATCAGGCGATCGCTACGACTCGAATCATTCGCACCATGCTGGCCCTAGCCGGGGGCATGACCCTGATGCTGGCCGCGATCGCGGCCCTATGTATCGGCTGGGGCCACAGCCAAATGGGTCTAGCGGCTGGGCTGGCCGCCGGGGCGACAGGCCTGCTGTGGCGGCTTCAGCACTGGGCCACCATCGGCTAAAATCATTTGCCAATGCGGTTGACGGGCGTATTGACGGCAATGGGCACCATCACCCGACTGAGCAGGCGATCGTCTTCGAGCTGGAATAAGCTAAACTCTCCCCCCATCTGCTGCATTAGGGTCTGGCAGATGGTGAAGTGGAGTCCCGGGGGGGCGGTCAGCGTGGAAGGGGCAAGAATATCCTCTGGGCGGCCTTCATGAATTTCTTCGAGCAGCTGAGCATCGAGCTCGCCGCTGTCGGTAATAGAAATTTCAATCCAGGTTTGATCGAGGGGACGACACCACACATCAATCCGGCCCCCCACAGGGGCGCGATCGCAGGCGGCCAGCAGCAGCTCATACAGCACAAACTCAATCTTTTGAATATCGCCGCCGATGGTGAGATTGGCGTCGTTGTGCACTTTAGTCCACAGCTGTCGTTTTTGAATTTGGCTATTGGCGCGCTCCATCAGCCGGTTGAGCAAACTGACGATGGGAATGGTTTCGTATTCGCTGTGGAGTTGCCAGGCTTCGTGATCTAGCAGGGGATCTAGGCTGGAGAGCAGTTTATCCAACTGCCGGGAGACCTGCTGGTAGCGCTGATGAGAGAGGGCATCTTTGCGTAAATCCAGCTCTTTTAGGCGACGCACGTTTTTCTCTAGGACCCGGTGTAGCTCTTCAAAGCGCTTTTGCTTGTACCAGTTGAGGCTCTGCAGCGACTCCTGCTGGGTCAGCAGCGACTCGACCAAATGCAGATGGCGGCGAGACCAGGCCAGCTGGCTGGCCATCAGGGTGAGCAGGTTGAACTGGTAGTCGCTCCAGCGGCGATCGCCCCGCTCTAGGGCCACCAGCAGTCCAGTGGGCACATGTTCGGGTGCTGTGCGCAGCATCATGGCCATCACTTTGCTGCTGTTGGGCGCCATTAGCCACTGGCGGCTGGCGTCGGGCAGGTCTCGCATTTCAATCGACAGCAGACCATCGGTTTGCAGGGCCCAGTTAACAACGGCGTCGCTCTCCAGAGGAATCGTCACTGAGGGATTGAACTCAAAGTCGCGGCTGCGCACCAGGGATGCGGCAACTCGACCGCTGAGATCATCAGATTCCCAACTGATTAGGGCCACCGCCGGCAGCCGCAGCAGTTTGCTCAGATGGTCTAGGGTATCTTGCTCAAGGCGATCGAGCTGAAACGTAACCTGCAGATTGCGCAGACCCCACTGCATGGCCTCGTAGAGGTGGGCCTGCTGGTTAGCCTGGCGCTGGAGCTGCCATTGATGCAAAATCAGCCCGACCTGCTGGCTGACCACGCGCACCAGGGAGCTTTCAGTCTGGCTCCAGCGGCGATCGCGCTTATCGGCTAGAATCAGCAGCCCTTCTGGTTCCTGACCGATAGATACGTTACACACCAGCAGCGATCGCACCTTTAGATCGCGCAGGACGGGGTGCCAGTTGGCCAGCTTTAGGTCGGTTTCAATATCTTCGATACCGATGGGATCTTGAGCGCGCTCTAGCATCTGCCAGTCCACATCGCTGAGGGGCTCCCAAAGCTGCTGACTTCTACCCGGTTTGCTTTGGTAGCACAGCTCAAATCCCCCTTCTTCGGGATTGTGAAGCAGCACAAACAGCTGAGCAGCCTCAAAGCGCTGGCACAGCTCTTGGGAGCATAGATCGAGGGTTTTACGCCAGTCTTCGTCGCCGTGGATGCTGCGAGAGATCGTCGCTGTCAGCATCTGGTCAGCTTTGACCGTTTGCACAATCGCCTCTGTTTCTGAGGTGGGCATCGATAGACCGATCATTTGAGCCGCGCCCTGAACCTGATTTTTTTCTGACTCTGTCCAGATTCGCGCGTCGTTTCCTTCTACCGACAAAAACCCTAGCAGTTCGCCCTGGTGAAAAATCGGGGCAGCCATCAGCGATCGCGCCCCTGCAATTTCCATCAGTCGGCCCGTTGACCCCCCCGCCAGGGAACTCTGGGCCTCGCCAATCACCACCAGTTGGCCATTGCCCAAAGCCTGATAAAACCCTTTGATATCTGAGACGGCGATCGCCTCTAAGCTCTTAGCGGAAACGGACCTTCCCCGGCTGTTATAGCGATTGCCCAAGCGATGCCAAAAATATCGATCCTGGGGGTTAAACCAGTACACATTTGTCCGGTCGGGTTCTACAAAGCGCTGGGTTTCTTCCACGACGGCCAGCAGCCGCGCTTCTAGGGTCGTGAGCTCACCCAGCTGGCCCAGCAGCTTAAGCAACGGTTGATCTGGGCGCTTGGCGGTTTGGCGCTGGTGCTCTTGCTCGCGATCGTATACGGACTCCGCCAGAGACCCCAGCACCAGAGATAGGGTCGCCCGCTCCGAAGAGCTGGGGGAGATGCCCCAGCGCTCAGAACTTAACACCATCACCCCAAAACACAGATTGCGTCGCCGAATGGGAAAAATCAGCGTGCCCTGAAGATTTAGAGTCTCTGCAATCTTGGTCCACTCCCCAGCCCGGCTTTCGGCTCGCAGGTCAGGCACCGCCAAGGGGCGCTGCTGAATCACGACCTGCTCCATTAGGTCTCCGGGCAGCAGCGGAATGGTCTGACGCAGGCGTCTAAGGTCTTGTTTGCACTGATGGCCCTTGCCCTGCAGCCGGTGATTTACCCGGTCATAAAAGCCAATCCAGAGGAGGTCATACTCAAACTCAGCTTTGACAAAATCCAGGGTTGTGCCCACCAGCTTATCTAGCCCGTCCGTTTCCCGCAGGGTTTGAAGGACGCGCCCAATGGCCACCATTCTTTTTTCATGGGGATTTGGCGTCTTGGGCTGACCCATAAGGCGCAGACTCCTGATCGACAATGTGGCTACCGGCGGATAAAGCCACTTAACTCTGCCAAACAATTGGTATCCCAAGAATAAGATATCCCTTCCTGTTCAGCGCAGCGATCGCCATCCTAAGTCAGAAAAATCCAAGAATTGGCCGCGACGGTTAATTGAATCTTCGCGGGGCTACACTGAGATAAATCGCAGCGGCAGCTAGCCGGGGGCTGTCATCAGTTAGATTTCAACTCTTTCTATGACAATGGTTATGGCTATGACAATGGTTACAGCCCTTAGTCAGCGTGGCTAGGGCGGGCGTGTTTACAGCTCGCTCTGTCAGGCTTCTGTGCTTAACTAACGACGCGCTCTGTGATTAGGGCACACCATGGTGGATTTTTACAAAACTGGACTGCGACCCCTCTTATTTTCTGGGCTTAACGTTGATCCTGAATGGTTACACCAGCAAACGATTCGCGCACTGGCCTGGCTGGCTCGCCCTCAACGCTATCCGCTAACGGCAAAGACCACTGATTTAACTGCACCCTATCAACGCTGGCTCAGTCAACCCTGGTGTTACCCCGATGCCAAGCTGAACCAGCGGCTCTGGTCTTTATCGTTCCCAAATCCCCTGGGCCTTGCCGCAGGATTTGATAAAAATGGCGATGGCGCCCGGGCCTGGCCTCTGTTTGGGTTTGGGTTTGCCGAATTGGGGACGGTGACTTGGCAGGCTCAATCGGGCAATTCTCGGCCCCGGCTGTTTCGACTGCCCTGCGATCGGGCGGTGCTGAATCGGATGGGATTTAACAACCGGGGGGCGGGGGCTCTCAAAACTCAGCTAGAAACCCTGCAGTTGACAGGCGATCGCCCCGTTCCTTTGGGCATTAATTTGGGCAAATCTAAGGTGACGCCTTTAGATCAGGCGGCTGATGACTATCTCTTGAGCTTTCGCCTCCTCAAGGCGCTGGGCGACTATTTTGTGGTGAATGTGTCTTCGCCCAATACGCCGGGACTGCGATCTCTGCAGGCCAAGGACCAACTGGAGAAAATTCTCGCCGTGCTCCAGCGCGATAACCAGGGTGAGAAGCCCCTGCTGGTCAAGATTGCCCCGGATTTAACTGAGGCGGCGATCGCGGAAATTTTATCCTTGGCCCAGACCTATCAACTAGCCGGAATTATCGCGACCAACACCACCATCTCCCGGCAGCATCTTAAGACTCAAACAATTCAACGGACGGGAAACCGCGTCCAAGACGAGGCCGGGGGCATTAGCGGTGAACCCCT
>JBCDFX010000256.1:0-6274 GCA_039177155.1 Cyanobacteria bacterium P01_H01_bin.119 | reverse complement strand
CCGCGTTAAACAACTCGCTGCTCAGCTCGATCGACTGTGCGATCAAACTGAAGCTGCAGATCGACTGCGATCGCCCCTGGGCTTTTGGCCGCAGACCTCACCCTGCACTTTAGACCCAGAAGCGGCTGCATATCAGTCCAGCCTAAGACAGCTTGAATTGAGTTTAGTAAGAATTGTTCAGGTTACTGTGAAACATGCGCTTATGGAAGGACTGGGCGCGATCGCGCCCCAGGAGCTTTGAATCTATATCCCGCAGCCGAGGGAGATAGCAGCCTGCCGAAAGGTTTGGGCAGAGTTACGAGTTAGATGCTCTCTGCCGACAACTCCAGCAATACCGGGTGCGGAGAGCAAATTGACCAAAGCCCAAGTTGACCAAAGTCATAGATCTATAAAGGCTCACTCGCCTTATGAGATAAGTTAATCTAATCCGTAATCAGGGCTACAGGACGTGACAAAATCCCGTTGCTTACCTATACTCGTAAGCGTGTGAGGAGCGAACCAAAGGGGGCACCGAGACGAAACACGGCCAGTCGTCGGTGCCCTTTTTGCCTGCTTATTTTTCAGGCTTATACCCTACATGCCCATAATGGCGTAGCCTGAATCAACGTAAAGAATTTGACCTGTTACGCCACTAGCCAAATCGCTACATAAAAACGCGGCGGTGTTTCCCACCTCAGTTTGCGTAACCGTACGGCGCAGCGGGGCAACGGCTTCAACATGGTGAATCATATCCAAAATACCACCTACGGCAGAGGATGCCAGGGTGCGAATGGGGCCTGCAGAAATACCGTTAACCCGAATATTTTGAGGGCCGAGTTCTGCGGCTAGGTAGCGCACATTCATCTCCAGTGCAGCCTTTGCAATACCCATCACGTTATAGTTGGGCACCACTCGGGCACCGCCCAGATAAGTCAGCGTAACGATACTGCCTCCTTCAGACATCAGTGCCTTGGCCTGGGCCGCCAGCTGCACCAAAGAGTAAGCACTAATATTTAAGGCGGTCTGAAATCCCTGGCGAGACGTTGCGCTAAATTCACCCGTTAAATCGTCGCGGTTGGCAAAGGCCAAACAGTGAATCAGAATATCTAGCCTGCTCCATTTCTCACGAACGGCGTCGAAGGTGCTGCTGATCTGCTCGTCGTCTTGCACATTGCATGGAAGAAACAGGCTAGGGGACAATGGCTCGACCAAATCTGCCACTTTTTTTTCCATGCGGCCTTTTTCATCGGGCAGGTAGGTCACCCCTAGGTTTGCTCCGGCGCTGTGAAGCTGCTGGGCAATGCCCCAAGCAATGGAGCGATTATTGGCAATACCTGTGACAAGGGCATTTTTTCCAGTCAGATCTAGCATATTGGTTCTCGTTAAGGCGCACCTTTGGAGAATACTCAAAAACGGAGCCTAACGATACCGTTGGGGGCAATTTGAATGAACTTCAGCGGATGATTGCGAGGTTAGCCAGTGAATTTAAATCAAATAAACGGAGTAGACATCCATGCACGCAGCACCTCAATTAAGAAATTTGACCCTTTTCTTTAGATTTGAGCACTTTAGGTAGCGCCCGATACAAAAGCCTGGAGAAGTCTTGAGGTTAATTATTCTAAAGTCAAGACTTCGTAGCATTTGTTGGGGCTAACAACTTTATATCGGCGTTGGCCGTCAATATTACGAGCAAATTACGATATAACGGACCCAGTTTATCTGGGCTTTAAGCGATGGTAGGAACCGCTGTGACACAAGATAGGCCGCTGGCTAACGTGTTCCGTCAGATTTCTGGTGGAGCGTTTCCCCCAGTCGTTGAAACTTTTGAGCGAGGTAAGACAATTTTCTTTCCTGGCGATCCGGCTGAGCGGGTTTACTTTTTGATCAAAGGTGCGGTCAAACTATCGCGCGTATATGAGGCGGGAGAAGAAATTACAGTAGCCCTGCTGCGAGAAAATAGCGTTTTTGGCGTGCTGTCGCTAATTACGGGCCACCGCTCCGATCGCTTTTATCATGCGGTGGCCTTTACGCCAGTAGAGCTGCTGTCGGTTCCGATTGAGCAGGTAGAGCAAGCTTTAGAAGATAATCCCGAACTGTCAATGCTAATGCTAAGGGGCCTATCGTCGCGGATTTTGCAGACAGAGATGATGATTGAAACCCTGGCTCACCGCGATATGGGGTCTCGATTGGTTAGCTTTTTGCTGATTTTGTGCCGCGATTTTGGTATTCCCAGCCAGGATGGGATTACCGTCGATTTAAAGCTGTCTCATCAGGCGATTGCCGAAGCAATTGGCTCAACCCGCGTAACCGTAACTCGGCTGCTGGGAGACCTGCGTCAGGAAGGGATGATTTCTATCCACAAGAAGAAAATCACGGTTCATAATCCGGTCAATTTGAGCCAGCAGTTTACCTAAGTTAGCTAAGCTTGCAGTAGTCTAAAGGCTAGCTTGCAGCATGTAGCGAATGACGACTGGGTATTTTTTAATTGTCGCGGTGTTATTGTTGGGCGGTGTCATTGCAACCGTCGGTGATCGCATTGGCATGCGGGTTGGCAAAGCCAGACTAAGCCTATTTAATTTGCGCCCAAAGCAGACCGCTACCGTGATTAGCGTCTTAACAGGCAGCGTGGTGTCGGGCACAACCCTTGGGCTGCTGTTTGTGGTCAGCGATCAGCTGCGCACCGGGGTATTTGAGCTAGAAACGCTGCAGGCCGATCTGCGTGAGACCCGTCAAGAGCTGACCGAAGCTGAGCAAGATCAAGCAGAGGTTGAGAGTGCGCTGGCTGAGTCTACAGAAGCTCAGGTCCAGGCCCGGCAGCGGCTCGACCAGATTAATCGCTCTCTTCGAGATGCTATCGAACGGGAAGCCCTAACTCAGTCTCAGCTTCAGAGAACCCAGTCTCAGCTGGAGGGAGTTTCCCAACAGGCCCGGGCGTTAAGTGCCGAAATTTCTGCTCTGCAATCGGAGCGGCAGGCCCTAATTGAACAACAGCAGACGGTTCAGGCTCAAATCCAGGCCCGCGACCGGGAAATCGCCCAGCGCAACCAGGCGATCGCACAAAAAGAAGGGGAACTAGCGGGCTTGCAGGCTCAGCAGACCAGTTTGCAAGAGCAAATTAGCCAGCTAGAGGGAGAAGCGGAGGGACTCCGGCAGGGTAGCCTTGCCCTGCGTCGGAACGAACCCATCGTCAGCATTGTGCAACGGGTCGATGGCCCGGAGGCAGCCCGGCAGCTGGTGGCAGCACTGCTGGCAGAGGCCAACCGCACCGCCCTGGATCGGATTTCGGCGGGTATTGATGCCTCTACCCGTCCGGTAATCGACTTTTCTCAAGTTGAGGTCAATCGTCTGGTAAGCCGCATCAGCGACGGGGATGAATATCTGGTGCGGGTACTGCCTGTTGCCAACTATGTGGTGGGCGAACCCTGCGTACTGCGCGATCGCGAAGCCTGCGTTCAGGTTTCTTTTGAATCTTATACAAATCAACTGGTTTACGAACCCGGTCAGGTTTTAGCAACAGCTCCCCTAGAGCCCATTGATCCAACCCTAAACTCGTCGAGTCAAACCACCGCAATTTTTGAGCAGATTAGCAACCTAGTATCCTCTAGCCAAGCGCGATCGGTGCAAAATGGCGTGGTGGGTAGCGTAGTCCAAATCGGCACGGGGGACACTGTTCCCGTTATTCAGTTTATCAATCAGGTTAGGACCTACGGCCGGCCCCTAACCCTCCAAACCGTTGTGGCTGAGCCAACTTACACCACTGGCCCCCTACGGCTTCACTTGCTGGCCCTCAACCAGGGAGAAATTGTGTTTACCACTCGTCCTAGCCCCCTATTTGAGCCCCAAACTGTACCCAATCCTGTCTCTCAATTGTCCCAGTAGCTGTGGCTAGCGGGTTTCATTCTAACCAGACTATCGAACGCTTAGGGCATTTTGGCAGTGCCCATCGGTCTCCACTGCGCTGATGTTGCCTAGGGTCGTTGTGGCAATATTATGCAGCGCCTCACGGGTAAAGAATGCTTGGTGAGCCGTAATCACAACATTGGGAAAAGACTGCAAAAGCTGAAATATATCATCTTGAATCACATCGTCAGAGTGATCTTCAAAAAAGAGGCTGGCTTCGTCCTCGTACACGTCGATGCCTAGATATCCTACTCGTTCAGACTTGAGAGCCTGAATCACAGCGGGCGTATCAATCAGCCCGCCTCGACTGGTATTAATCAGCATAGCCCCAGGCTTAAGATGCGATAGAGAATCTGCATTGATGAGGTGATGAGTTGCCGGCAGCAAGGGGCAGTGAAGCGACACCACATCTGACTGGGCCAGCAGCAGCGGCAGCTCAGTGTAAGTGACACCCAGATCCAAACACTCAACACTTTGCTGCACATCGTAGGCCAGTAGCCGGCAGCCAAATCCGTTCATAATCTGAGCAAAGCACTGGCCAATTTTTCCGGTGCCAACGATGCCAACGGTTTTGCCGTGCAAATCAAAGCCAAGTAGTCCGTTGAGGGCAAAGTTGTCGTCGCGGACGCGGTTGTAGGCCCGGTAGAGTTTGCGGTTAAGCATCAGTATTAGCCCGACAGCGTGCTCTGCCACCGCATAGGGAGAATAGGCGGGAACGCGGACCACAGTGATCCCCAGATCCTGGGCAACCTCTAGATCCACATTGTTAAACCCTGCGCAGCGGAGGGCAATAATCCGAACGCCGTTGGCGGCGATCGCCTGCAGCGTTTCTCCACATAAATCATCGTTAATAAAGACGCACACCGCCGAAAAGCCTTCAGTCAACGCGGCGGTTTTGGGGGTCAAGCGCGGTTCAAAGAACACCAGTTCGTGGTTGTAGCCTTCAGCATTCTTTGCGGTAAGCGAAGCGCGGTCGTAGGGTTTAGCGCTAAAAACTGCAATTTTCATAGACGGTTTTGGGGTAGACAGCAATTTGTGTAGCAGTCCGCCAAAAGCTTTAAGCGGGTAAAGTCAGACTGCCTGAAGGCTGGTTATCCCAGCGATACTCGATGCGGTGAGCAATCTGACCCATGCTACGGTGAGCAATCCAGATCCATCTGAAGCATAGCCTTCTTATCCTCTGCGTTACGTCTAGAAGATAACAATGCTTTTTCAAAGACGATTGAGAAGATTACAGTGATGTTCTCGGCGCGGGTCGGGGTGTCTTTGGGTAGGCTAAGAACACAGCCGACAGGGAGCCCAACCATGAGCACATTTGAGGCAGGTTTTTCTAAAGCCGATTATCTGCTGCGTCGGCGTAATCTGCGGCGCTGGCACGAGCGGCAGTGTAAAACTCAAATTCTGCGATCGCAGGTTGGCTTTACTGACACTGCCCCCACTCGCCCCAAAGCCTGCAACGGCTGTGCCAATTACCACGGCATTAGCTACGGCACCCAGCGCAATAGTCGAACCCTACTAATTTGCGCTATGTACCCCTACGGCTGGCCGGACACAGCGCGGCCTTGCCCGGATTGGCAGAGTGTATAGCTTTGATCAGATGCTCACCGCATCTAAGAAAACAATCAATAGCAGTATTTTCCGTCCTGCGGATAGCGGTGATCTTTCCCTAGGCGAGTAGCACCAATCAGCGTTGAAACAATGACGCATCGCTGGGCGCTCCCGCCGTTGCGTCCTGAAAAGGTGACCCGGCTGAGGCGATAGGTCACCTGACCATTGTGGCCAAAGCGAACGTAGCGGACGCCACCGCCAGTTGCCAGGGTGGTTTCATCGTCGATTTTGACGCCCTCAGGGAGCAGCTCCCAGGCGCCGTGGTCTGCGGGTGCCACGCTACGGGGATGAACTGCAAAGCTTAGGCGGTCGTTGTCATCACGGATGCTAAACTGCCATTCTTCTCGCCTTTGTATAGCGTTTTTTTGGGCCAGTCGAATGCCCGCAAACGATTGTCGCTGGGCTCCAGAAATTCGGCGAAGCTGTAGAAATCCCAAAAAGCCTGGCGCGGCGATCGCTGTCAGCAGCCCAATCATAATCACCACTAGCAGCGCCTCTAGCAGGGTAAAGCCACCGTCCCCATGCCCTCCTTTTAGACGCATGTTGATAAGGCGCGATCGCTCGCCAAACTTGCCGTATGTCATCGTGCCAGCACCCCAAAAGAAATCTGCGCCGTAGGGTTTTGTGGAGTTTAAGCCGGTCCAAAACGACCCCAGCCTCCAGAATTTTTCCCTAGCCCTCCACGATTTTCGACCCGAAAACTCAGCGCTGCCCTCAGTAATCTGCCGGATTTGATATTCGGGCGCGATCGCGCTGAAATGCCTCAAATACGCGATGATATGGCAAT
>JBCDFX010000255.1:0-6278 GCA_039177155.1 Cyanobacteria bacterium P01_H01_bin.119 | reverse complement strand
CCAAGATGTGGGGATTTTTGGGCGTCGGTATTTTGGTGGGGTTGATTCAACTGGCGGTCAATTTGACCCTGTCTGTCCTGGTGACTGTGGTAATGGTGCCGATTAACCTCTTTGGCGCACTGCTGGGAGATGTGGGGACTTTATTTGCTGTGTCGATTGGGGGGATAGTTCGTATTGCCCTTTTTCTGATGCAGCTTTGGGTACAGTCACGATTCTTGGTGTTTAACGTTGCGATCGCAGTTGAGACTGAAAAAGAGGCAACCGACGCCATTGGCCGCAGTTGGAGCCTGAGCGAGAGGTCTGTTTTCGGCGTGATGGGTACACTTCTGCTGACAGGAGTGATGCTAATGCCGATTTTTCTGCTGACGGTGATTCCGTTTTATTTCACCCTGTCCCCTGTCGCCGACATCCTTACTGTCCCGCCGGAGGAAATTTCAGATGCTGCGATACTGGCCCTACTGATGGCCTTTGCCCAGGGCTTTTTGGGATTTATTGTGCTGGTATTTGTCGTCCAGATCTTTACAAACCCGCTGTTTCAGTCTGTTAAAGCGGTGCTGTATGCTCAGCTCTGCGATCGCCAAGAAGACAGGACGTAGCTTAGCAGGGTGATCGGGGCAGCCAAGATCAGGCTTAGCCCGCCCAAGATCAACCAAGTGTATGCCTGAGTCGATCGGGCGCTGGTGGACACATGCTGCGCCTCCAAAATCTCCAGTGAGGCAGCGTGACCTAACCCGGCGATCGCAGTAAACCAGACCATCCCCAATGGCACCAGCAGCAGCGGCACAGACCACACTAGCGCTTTAGGCCATCGGCGGTGGGAGAGCCGCTTTGGCCATCGGCCGATCCAACTGCTGCCCAGCAGGGCTAGAGTCCATCCACCGCCGATCAGCGCCCAGCGACCGACTTGATGGACAACTGCAATCTGCGGCGCGGTCTCCAATCTCAGCACGTCTGCAGGGAGCGTGGTGAACTCTGCTCGCCAGTATTCAAACTCTCCAGGGGTAGCCTCAACTGGAGTCAGAGACAGAGAACTCTCTAGCGGCCAGCGGGGGGGAACGGCGACGGTTAGGGACAGCCCGCCAAAGGAGCGCCACTGAGCTGCCGGAGAGAGTAAATAGTCTAGCCCGTATCGGGTGTATAAGCCGGTTCCATCAGCGCTGGGGCGGGCTGTGTAGGCAACGCGAATAGTGTGGGCTCCTGGCTCAATTGGCACGGTGAACTGTAGCCCCTGGGGCGAAAACTCCGTTTCGGACAGCTCCCAACGGTCAGGAATCTCTGGGCGTTCCACTTTTACCGCTGCAACTGGCGTTTGATCGAGGCGTACCTCACCCTGCGCTAGCCCCGGAGCCACAAACAGTAGATTGACGTCGGTTGCCGCCTGACTGTTTTGAATCTGGTAGGTGACGTTAACCGTGGGCTGCAAGTCGGGGTGGGCTAAAGGGCGCAGGTCAATGTCTAGGGTTTCTTGCAAAATGTCTAAACTGCCCACGTTGCCGAGGGGTTCGCCGGCAAAGTCTCCTGGCAGGTATGGGTTTGCCATATTGGCGATCGCCGGCGGCATCCGGCCAAATCCGTAAAGCGCAATCGCCCCCCCTATGGCCAGCAGGGCCAGCAGCCACAGTCGAAAGCGTCTAGATAGCCGGGGGCAAATGCCTCGCCGGATTTGAATCAAGATCAATTTGAAAAATTAGATGGTTTTGGAAAGACTTGGGCGACAATAACGATATTTAATACGGTAGAACTTCATGGAAGACCTTGGACTGATCCTATTAGATCAGCAAGATGATGTGATCGAGCGCTGGATTAGATCGGTGCGCCACGATGATGAAATTGACAGCGGTCGCAACTTACCCCACCAGGCTATTCGTAACAGCATTCCCCTCGTCCTGCAGGCGATCGCTACACTGCTCAGTGACTTGTTTACAGACCGTCCCGACAAGCTGGAGCGCAATAGCCTGGAACACGGTGTTGTCAGAGCGGATCAGGGCTTTGATACCTCCGAAGTCGTGCGAGAGTATCGAATTCTGCGAGAAATTGTGCTGGATGTGCTCGAAGATGAGCTTTGCAACGGCAGCGCTCAGGAGGTGCTGCAAGCGGTGCGCGAGGTGGAGAAGGTCTTAGACGAAGTTATTTTTATTTCTTTGAGCAGCTATGTAGAGCATCGGCTGCAGGGTCTGCGTCAGGTGCAGGCTCAGCTTACCCTGACCAATCAGGAAATGCATCGATTGGTGCAAAGCCAGAAGGAAAACCTGTCCCAGCTTGCCCACGAATTCAAAACCCCCCTTAACGCCATTATTGGCTACTCCACCCTGCTTTTTCGCAATCAGCAGCGGGGCGATATCCGGATGCGTGACCCGGCTAGGGAGCTGGACCAAATTGAGCGGGTAGTGCGTAACGGTCAGCAACTGCTGCGCTTGGTGAACGACGCTCTGGAAGTATCTCGCTACGAGTCGGGGCAAATCCGACTCAATTTAGAGCGGGTTGAGCTGCCGCTGATGATTCACAGTGTAGTGGAACTGTTTGAGCTGTCGGCCCAGGAAAAAGACCTGACGTTAACGATAAATTGCGATCGCGCCCCTCAGGAAGTGAGCACCGATAAGCTCCGGCTCCAGCAGATTATGACCAATCTGCTCAGCAACGCCCTGCGCTACACCGAAGCCGGAGAGATCCAAATCACCTGCTACACGGTAGAGCCCGACCAGTGGGCGATCGCCGTAGCCGACACGGGAATCGGCATCGGCCCTGAACAGCAGGAGAAAATCTTTCAGCCCTTTTTTCGGATGACATCAGCCGAGCAGAGCGAAATCGACGGGACGGGGCTGGGGTTAGCCATCGTATCAAAACTGGTGGCCCTCTTTCAGGGCAATATTGAGGTCGATTCTACCGAAGGAGAGGGCTCAACCTTTACGGTGACCTTCCCTCAGGAGTACCCAGAATTAGGGCCAGAAAATTAGAGCTAGAGAATTAGAGCTAGAGAATTAAGAACTGTCATCAGGTAGATCCTGAGGTGCTACGATATCAACGTTTTAAGCCCCAATTAATTTTGCTGGGCGGGCGCGTTATCGCTACTGAGTATTAATAGGTATGGGCGATCGCACATTTTCGGTTCTGCTGGGCTGTTCATTTAGCTTAGTCGGCGCAGCCACCCTCCCACTGCCGGTAGCCGCTGAGATGGAGCTCACAGTGGTGTATCCTCCCGATGGTCATCAAACCACGGCAGAGCAGATCTTTTTTATCGGCACCGGCATGCCCGGCCAGCCCGTGCAAATTAACAATCAGCCGATTGAAAACCGCATCTCCGATGGTCACTTTGCCCCCAGCCTGCCCCTCAGCCTAGGGGAAAATATTTTTACCCTAATTCAAGGCGATGAGCAGCTAACCTTAAGGGTCACTCGTCTGCCCGCTCAACCCGCCGCGCCAGGGGGTGTTGCCTTTGCCGATGGTTCTCTACGGCCCGCCGTCAATATTGCCCGGCAGCCCGGTGAGCTCATTTGCTTTGGTGCGATCGCGCCAGAAAATGCCCAGGTTGCGGTTAACCTAGCGGGAGAAACAATCTCTCTCCAAGCTCAGACTATTGCCGTTGCCCTGCCCCCTAATCTGGCCGTACTGGTCGGCGATAATGCCCCTTCTCCGGTGGACAGCGCAATTCATTACGAAGGCTGCACCGTGGCTAGAGAATCTGGCAATCTGGGGACACCCCAGTTTCAGCTCACGCTTAACGGCCAAACGATTCGTCAACCGGGTTCCGGGTCGGTCACCATATTACCTACAACCCCCTTTCAAGTTGCAGAAGTGCTGACACCGACGGGCGGCACTGCCCGCACTGGACCCAGTACCAGCTACTCCCGGATTACCCCACTGCCCCCCGGCACCCGCGCCAGAATTACCGCGCGGGAGGGAGACTGGCTGAGGCTCGACTACGGCGGCTGGATTCGTGGTAGCGAGACCCGTCAATTTACCGCGACAGTACCGCCGCGATCGCTGATTCGCAGCGCCCGCTCTCGCCAAGTCCCCGGCCAAGTCCCTGATTGGACAGAGGTGCTGTTTCCGCTAGAGGTGCCTGTGCCTGTGAGCATTGAGCAAGATCGCGATCGCCTGATCCTCACCCTCTACAACACCGTTGCCCAAACAGACACCATTTACTTCGACACTAACCCAGTGATTGAGCGGATGGACTGGCGACCCATTTTGCCCAATCAGGCCGAATATACCTTTAATTTTAGGGGCAACCAGCAGTGGGGCTACAAGCTGCGCTACGAAGACACCACGCTGATTCTTTCCCTGCGGCATCCGCCTGCTATTTCCGCCGCTAGCCGCCCCCTGGCGGGCACCACAGTTGTGCTAGATCCGGGGCATGGCGGTGAGGAGTTGGGGGCGCGCGGCCCCACCGGATATCCCGAAAAATCCGTTAATTTAGTCGTCTCTACCCTGCTGCGAGATGAGCTAGAAGCTCGCGGGGCAACCGTGGTAATGACCCGGGAAACAGACGTGGCGGTCTCTTTGCGCGATCGCATCGATCGCATTAACCAGGTTGAACCGACCTTGGCCCTGAGCATTCACTACAACGCCCTACCCGACAACGGTGACGCCCTTAACACTGCTGGGATTGGAGCCTTTTGGTACGACGCCCAGGCCCACGATTTGGCTGAATTTTTGCACAACTACTTGGTTACCAACCTCAACCGCCCAAGCTATGGCGTCTTTTGGAATAATCTGGCCCTAACGCGGCCCCACGTCGCCCCGACGGTGCTGCTAGAACTAGGCTTTATGATCAATCCCACTGAGTTTGAGTGGATTATTGATCCAGCCTCTCAACAGCAGCTTGTCACAACCCTGGCTGACGGGATTGAAGCCTGGTTAATTCAGGCTCTATGACTCATCTAACTCGAATTGCCGAGCATAAAACGTGCTATGCCAGACTTGCCTCACTTTCGCGATCGCGCCTTGCTGACGCAAGCGCTGACGCACAAATCCTATATCAACGAAACCCTGGGCATTGGCGAGAATAATGAACGTCTAGAGTTTTTGGGCGATGCTATTTTGACTTTTTTGATTGGCGATATGCTCTATCGGCGCTTCCCCAATCAGTCAGAAGGCGATCTGACGCAAATGCGAGCATCAATGGTGGACAAAACTCACCTCGCCGCGATCGCCACCGCTCTAAACCTAGGCCCACAGCTCCGTATGGGAAAAGGTGTAGAGGGCAGCAACGGGCGCAATAATTCTCGCCTCTTATGCAGCACCTTTGAAGCTCTGATTGGAGCCTACTATCTAGACTGTGACACTAGTATTGAACCAGTCCGGCAGTATATAGAACCTTTATTTGAGGCTGCACTCCAACAGCGTCGTCATGCTGGAGGCCCGATCAATGTCAAAAGTGCGTTTCAAACCTGGGCCTTGGAACACCTTGGAAAAGTACCAAACTACGAAATCGTTGGCGCATCTGGTCCCGATCACGATAAGCAGTTTGTCGCTGAAGTGTCAGTTACCAATACCGTCTACGGCACGGGGGCAGGACGCAAAAAACAGGACGCTGAAAAAGCAGCGGCCAGAGATGCCCTAAGAAAATTGGGTTTGATTTGATAGGTTTAATTTGAATGCTGGCGCGATCGCCCTCAAGCTCTATAGCCGCTCGATATCTTCAGTCGATAAGCCCGTGAGTTGTCTAATTTGCGCGATCGCTATGCCCGCCGTCTTCATTTGCCGTGCAATTTGCTGCCGCTCAGCTGCTCGCCCTTGCTCAATCCCTTGCTCCAGTCCTTCTTCTCGCCCTTGCTCAATCCCTTGTTCTAATCCTTCTTCTCGCCCCTGATTCAAAGCTCGCTTGATGGCATTGCGCTGGTCATGGATAAACATCTCTTGATGCTCCAAATCCTCAAGCTCCTCTGGAGACAAATTCGACTCATTGGCAAACTCAAAGGCCTGGCGTAAGGCCGGCACAGCCTCCATCTCACCTGGAATAGCCTGCAACGCCTTGGCATGCTTGAGGAAAAACAACCACTGCGCCATCAAGCTATCAAGCTGCTCCAAGGACTGCTCAAACTTGGGCAACTCTACAAATACCAGCTCCAAATCATAGCTGGGATAGTCAATCAAAAAATCCTTTTCTTTCAGCACAAAGCAAGAACGATAGGGCGCTAGCTCTTCAAACATCACAAAGTCGGTAATGGTCAGGGCAATCACCGGGTTAAGCAGGGTGTAATCGTCACCCTGACTCAGTTGGGTGGAGTAGGTTTTGGCGGCATTGTAGAGAATACGTTTTTCAAAGCCTGCTACGT
>JBCDFX010000254.1:0-6280 GCA_039177155.1 Cyanobacteria bacterium P01_H01_bin.119 | reverse complement strand
TGATTTGGAACTTAATCAATGCTGGGGGATTCTTATTGGAAGTCTCTTAATTTCTTTTGAGAAGTTGCAGATGACCGGAATCTTTAAAATTCAACGGGTATGTTTAGGAAAGCACGCCTTTAGTGTCAGCCGTTTTGTTTCAGTACTGTATTTATGAGCCGCCAGATCCTCACTCCTCCCGCCGCCCTACTTGCGTTCAGCACTGCTATCGGACTCCAAATTGCCAGTGGATTTGCTCCGGTTGATCTGCTCCAGCCCCATCGCTGGTCAAGCGGGCAGCCCAACGCTGCCCTTGCCCAAGACTCTGACGAGTCTATTAGTATTCAGGTCTACGAACAGGCCAGCCCTGCAGTTGTCGCAATCCGTGCTGGCGAAGGCTCGGGTAGCGGCAGCATTGTGACCGCTGACGGCTTGGTGATTACTAATGCCCATGTGATAGACGATGTCAGCGTGGTGACCGTGCGCCTTGCCGATGGCCGAGAATTTCAGGGAGATGTAATCGGCTACGGCAGCGACGGACAAGACTTAGCGGCGATTCAACTGCGCACTCAGGGCGAAACTCTGCCCACAATCCCTGTGGCGACCTCACCTGTGCGGGTGGGACAACGGGCGTTTGCTATCGGCAGTCCCTTTGGTCTTCAAGGCACATTCACCGTAGGAATTGTCAGCCGTCTCGATCGCGATCGCGGCCTGATTCAAACCGATGCGGCGATTAATCCGGGCAACTCCGGTGGCCCGCTGCTCAACAGCGCTGGTGAGCTGATCGGCGTTAATACCTCTATCTTTACTAATGGCCAGGGCGGCGGCAGTATTGGAATTGGCTTTGCCATCACCACCAGTGAAGTCCGCGACTTTTTGGTTGCGGTAGAGGAGGGAAACACGGCTCAATCCTCGACCCTAGCCTCCAATCGTCCCGACTTAAGCAATGCTGAGCCGCTAGCCTTTGGCCGTTCCGTGCAGGGTCGCCTTGACGATGGCAGCAATGTGCTTCCGGTAGACAGCAGCTACTTTGACGTCTACAGCTTTGAAGGGCAAGCCGGGCAGGAAATTAGCATTGATATGATTAGCAGCGAGTTTAATGCCTATCTAATTTTGCTCACCCCTGAGGGCCTCAACCTGGAGCAGGATAACGATAGCGGCGGCGCTAGCAATGCCCGAGTCACCGTTCAGCTCCCCGACGACGGCACCTACTTAATTTTGGCCAATTCTTTCGAGTCCGGAGAAACTGGCAGCTATCAACTGCAGATTACCGAGGCGAGTCCAGCGATCGCATCTCAGCCCGCCAGCGGCAGCTATATTTTGGATCAGCCAGGTACCCTTGCCCCTGGAGATAACACGCTAGGCGACGGCAGCCTATTCGATACCCACACTTTTTCTGGGGAAGCGGGACAGCCCGTGGTGATTACGATGGAGAGTCCGGATTTTGATACTTTTTTGGTGCTGCTGGATCCCAGCGGAGAGCCCATCGCCGATAATGACGACATTGTGGCGGGCAGTAACCTCAACTCTCAAATTCAAATTGCCTTACCCCAAAGCGGCGTTTATCGCATTATTGCCAACGCCTTTGATGCCAGCGGTCGGGGTCGCTATCGCCTAACGGTGCGCTGATCCCCAGTCATCCCAGACCTAAGCTTACTGCACAACCAGCCGATAGTCCTGGGCCTCACCCAGGGGATTTCTGATCGTTAGCGTCACCGAATTGGCGGCGGCATCGGTCACTGTAGCCTGAATCTGTCCCTCAAGGGATACGGTCAGTTCTTGGCCATTCAAAAACACTGCATTAGTCGGATTAACCCGGCCTTCGATTAGCAACTGTTCGCCTTGACGATAGAGCTGGATTAGGCTGAAGCGAAGCTCTCGATCCAAGGCTTGGGGCGGTAGCGGCGGTTCTCCCTCAAGTATCACCGTTGCGGTGCCGGCTATTAGCTGAACGGCTTCCCCTTGAGCGCTAACCGTGACGGCTCCCTCTAAGGTGCCGACCTGGGTCTTGCCGGGTGAAGCACTCACCCCAAACTCCGTGCCCCGCACTGCAATCACACCACTGGGCGTGTGCAGCTCTAGGCGACTGCTGGGGTTGGTAAATCGACGCACATTGAGTCGAGCTTGGCCTCGGGGGACGTATAGGACGGTGACACTTGCCCCATTCGAGAGGGTCTCTAAACGTCGCACTGACAGCTGGGTTCTTTCAGCCACGTTGACTACGCCGACGCCATCATCTAAAGCCAGCACAGCACTAGCGCCGCGTCCGGTTCTCACGCCGTGCCCAGGTGCCTGTAAGCGATCGCCCAACGATGCTGAGCGACTGCTGCTGCGCTGATAGGTGACCTGCCCAGACATGCGCCGAATTTCCAGCCAGCGGCTTCGAACCTGAGCTTGAGCCGTTAGCCGATCAAACCCGCCTACAGCCGCAGTAGCCGCCAGTAATAGGGTGAATGCGGCATAGGCAGCGCGACGGCGTAAAAGGCTTTCCATAGGCTTAAGATTCTTGAGTGTCTAACGGATGGCATCCCCTGATTAAGGTCAGCTTGCCAAGATCGCATCATCTCAAGATCTCATCATCTGTGGAGAAGTCAATATCTGTGGCGGCGGCGCGATCGCTGACAAGATAATCTTTCACAAACGAATCCTTTAAGCCGGAGACTAGATCAAACTGGGGCTGCCAGTTAAGTTCGGCCTTTGCCTTGTCAATAGCGGTAAAAAAGTGCTGCACCCGCATGGGAAACGCCTTGCGCTTGCCAAAGTCAAAGTCTTTAGGCTCGTAGTGGACGATATCAATAGAGTCTGGAGCCTTGCCCGCTGCCATAGCGCAGTGGCGGGCCAGCCCGTCAAACGTCACCGCTCGATCGCCGGAAATATTGTAAATTTGCCCAACGGCATCTTGATTACCCAGCACTGCAACCATCGCCTGAGCCAAATCTTCCACATGGCCAAGCTGGGTCAGCGCCATCCCTTCCCCTGGAATTGGCAGGGGGCGATCGCGCACAATCCGATCGAAGAACCAGGTTTCCAAGGGATTATAGTTCTGCGGACCGTAAATATACACCGGGCGCACCGCAGTGAAGGGCACCCCTTGCCTCTCTAGGTATGCCTCGGTTTGAAACTTTCCCTTGTGGCGGCTGTTAGGATCGAGGGCATCCCCTTCAATGTGGGGCATCTGCTCTGATTTGAGGTAGACCCCAGCGGAGCTAACATAAACGAAATGCTGAATTTTGCCGTTAAAGTGCTCAATCAGGGGCTCGGTATCGCTAAGTTCCCGGCCGTTATTGTCAAAAATGGCGTCAAACGATTCGCCTGAAAGTTTAGCTTTGAGCTGCTCAACATCTTTGCGATCGCCGTGGATTTGACGCACCCCTGCTACAGGTGCCGGCTTGTTGCCCCGATTGAATAGCACGACCTCATGGCCTTGAGCCACCAGCAGCCGGGTCAACGACACTCCAATAAAGCGGGTACCCCCCATAATTAAAATTCGCATCGCCCCGTCCCTTGCCCTAGACCGTAGAACCATATTTTCATCCCTATCTTAGGGGGTTGCGACCGTTAAAGATAGAACCCGCCCGTCCGCCACGATCTTTAAGCTTTACTGTCGATCTGCCCGAATATTCCCAGCTTCCGCCATAATCGCATCATTACGGAAAAGGTTTGATTGCTAAGCATTCTTCCAGTGAGCATTCTTCTAGATAGTTTTCCGGGCATTTCTCTGACATTCTTCTGGGCCTTCCCTTGGCCTTCCCTGGGGTCTTCTTGCAGCAGATGGCGGAGTCAAACCAAACGGTTCGCTAAACTAAAGAGTGCCATTGTTAAAGTTGATAAGCGCGGCGGGAGGCAGTGCGGTCTGAGCAAAATTGGCAACGATACTATCCCTAAAGCTTGATGTACGAGATAGACAAAGCCTACAGAGCGCTCGACCTAGAACCCGGCGCGTCCATTGAAGAGATTAACCAGGCCTACAAGGATCTGGTGTTTATTTGGCATCCCGATCGGATCCCCCAGGACAACGAACGCTTGCTACTCAAAGCCCAAGACAAGATTAAGCAGCTTAATGAAGCCCGCGATCGCCTGCGCAAATTTAAGGGCGGCGGCAAGGTCAAAGCCAGTAACGAGAAGCCAGAGAGAACGGCATCGGCCGGGCGCTCGCGCGCTCACGCTCCCTCTCACTCTGCCGCCAGCGCTGAGCCATCGGGGTCGCCCAGCTACGCAAGCGGTTACCGAGCCCGGCGGGAAGCTCAAGCCTATGCCGCTTACGATCGTACTTCCCCTTATGCCTATGCCGCCTATGACGGGTATCGTCCGCCCTATTCGGGCTACAGCAGCGGCTATCCATCCGCCTACCAAAGCTATTATCAGCGCTACAAAGCGCCAAAAACAGGCCAAAATAATGCTAGCCAAAACGGCGGTAAGCCTTATGGCACCTATGACACCGCCTCTCAAACGGGCGATCGCAGCGGCACCCGACAGACCGGCCACCCCAGCGCTGACCCCAGGCAAAACCGGGCCAAAGAACGCGATCGCTTTGCAGCTAGTCACAACGCTTACCGGGCTAGGCAAACCGACTCTGATTTAAGCAACGCAGACTTTCGCGGCGCCAATCTAAAAGAAAAAGACTTTGCCGGACGTAATCTCAGCGGCGCCGACCTCAGCGGCGCCGACCTCAGTGATGCCTTTCTGCACAAAATTATCCTGAACCGAGCCAATCTGCATCGGGCTAAGCTGTTTCGAGCCAACCTGCTGCAGGCCGACCTTAGCCACGCAAATCTGCGAGAAACCAACCTAATCGGGGCCGATCTCAGCGGGGCCGACCTTAGCGGCGCTGACCTTAGCGGGGCTCAAGTTGGCTTTGGCAATAAGATTATGGTGAAACTGACTGGCACCAAGCTAACCGGCACCATTATGCCCGACGGTACCATCCACGAGTAGACCCTTAGGTCACAAGCATTTCCCTAAACTTTTAGCCTTATCATTCCTTAGCAGAGGCGATCGCCCGTAATCATCCACCCTCTTCAGGGTTGTCGTCAGCTTTCTGCCGTTCCCTCACCGCAGCTTCGAGCAAGTATCCAACGAGATTGCTTAGGCGATGACGCTGTATTTAGTTAACGGAAACTAAGTGGATAGATTTCCCAGTCTTTCTGATTAGCGATATAAGCTAATTTCTCTCTGAGCTTCCTGAAAGTACTTTTGCTATTATAGTTTGGACTGGGCTCTATCTGAGAATGAGCGTAGTTTCCGTCTATTGGCCTCCAAATAATGTCGATTTTATATTGCACTACCTGACCTTTAGGAGGTGCGTACTTGATATCATCAATGGCACGAATCTCAGCGCAGATAAAGCTTACAACACCGTCGTCTGGAGAAGATTGAGTGTGGTGAGGGTTATGGTTACATAGCTTAGCCCTATCAACTGATGGACACATTTCTCTATCCGAAAAAGCTTGAGAACTTACAAGAATTAACCCATCTTCAACTTTATAATTGTTCTTTGATTTATCTAAGTCGTAAGGAATGCGCCTGTATATAAGTTCGTCATCACTTACATCCTGTGGATTTAAGCCTACGCTCATACTTCCAAATAGTTAAATACTTGAGACATCATGAGAATAGCCAGCGCCAAAGATCTAGCATTCCGGCTGCGCTATTAATCTCACCGTCTTCCATCTCGCCGTCTATGTCAGCACCCCATACCTTGATGTACTGTATGCTTTCGTGTTCGACATAGATTGTTATTTTTTTAGGGTCATTCCACCATTCAAAAACAACTTCATCATCATTGACATTGACTAGAGGATTTTTCCATCGAGAATTTGTGTGATCAGCAATTTTCTTGAAACCTAAAAGCAGTTTGACGGCTTTTTCAATGTCTCCGTCATCTAAACCAACTGAAGCAGACTGAATTGGAACATAGGTTTCCCAAAACACCCTTTGATGGGCGGCTGGAAAACGTCTTCTCAAAATCCTCGAAGCCGCGAAATCATCTATCTCACTTGTGGCGCTTACAGAGGAATGTGGAGATCCTAATGATTCATCAATAATTGAATTTGTTTTATCTAAAATACTTATGTCCATGACTTACTGCCTTCTACTTTTTTCTTCTTGGGAGACGAGAGAATCAAAGTTATTCCAAATTAAATTGTGCGCAGTCTTTGACCAGCCAACAAAATCATCTGCGATGTTTGGCACAGAAAAGTCAAGCTGATATGCATCTAGATCAAATAGAAGCTCATCTTTCTGATTTCCTATTGGGAATTCTATGTTTACACTCAGCAACAACGGAAAGGCCGATTTTTTG
>JBCDFX010000253.1:0-6281 GCA_039177155.1 Cyanobacteria bacterium P01_H01_bin.119 | reverse complement strand
TGGCGTTAACCAGATCCAAAATTCTGTCGGCAATCTCCTCTGCTACATCCGGCGTCATCCAGCGGGTTTGATCGTAAATGGAGGCGATCGCGTTGTAGTAATTTGCTTTAGCCATGGAGCGGTAATGTTTTAAGCACGGTTCAAGTCTCGCATAAGCGCTCTGCTACACTACTCAAACGAGAATCAGTGCTATTTGTGATGCACAGTAGCTAGGGCGAGTATGGCCATTAAGCTAACAGATAAGGATCTTCAAGATATTTGCTCACAGGCCGAGCAGCAGGGTGAGCAAATTTTGCAGCCGCTGGAGCTGGGATATCAGGGAAATCTGCCACAGCAGCTAGGTCAGGGAGGTGAACGCACATTCAACCTCCGCAGCGGACTTAGCATTCGCATTCGTCGCTGCCGTCTAGCCCAAGAGTTTGAATATACCCGCCAGCACGGGGCATGCTTCTCGCTCATTTCAAAGTTTTATCTTTCGGGGGGCTCACGGGTTCAATCGCCGGATGTAACTGATATTGATCCAGAATATGAAGAACTCAAGGGCAATCACTACCTCTACCATCTGCCAGACCAGACTGAAATTGAGCACTGGCCGAATAAGCCGCTTTATGTCGTCTATCTGTCTGCTGACCCCGGCTATTTCAGTTCGTTTGACGGGGCTCATGTCACCTTGCCGCCGTCGCTACAAAAGCTTATTACAGGCGATCGCACCCAGCGGTTTCATCAGCCATTGGGATGCATGACCCCGACCATTAAGCTTTTGCTTCAGCAAATACTGCACTGCCCCTATACCGGGTTTATGCAGCAAATCTATTTAGAGAGCAAGGCGCTAGAGCTATTCGCGGCTCAGTTTGCCCTCTGGACAGAAGCATCAACGCCCAATGCTTCGATGTCGCTTTGCGCCCACGATATTGAACAACTGCACCAAGCCAAGGAAATTTTGATCCGTCAAGCCGTCAACCCGCCTTCTCTGGTAAGCCTAGCCCGGCAAGTGGGCCTAAACGATCGCAAGCTGAATCAGGGCTTTCGCCATCTATTTGGCACCACGGTGTTTGACTATCTGCAAGGGTATCGCCTGGAACAGGCAAAGGAATTGCTCAGTGACTCTGGGCTAACCGTTTCTGGGGTAGCGGCTAAGGTGGGCTATAGAAGCCCTGAAGCCTTTAGCAATGCGTTTCGACGCAAGTTTGCGGTGAACCCAAAGACTTATCAACTGAGTCAGCAGCGCAAGGCGGCATCAAAATAGTCGCTTCCGCGCAGAAAATAATCGCTTTCGCGCAGAAACTATTTTTTTACACCCCGTATTATGCATTCACTTCGCTAATTGAGAATAGTTAGCGTTAACAATCTCTTTAGATTTGGTGTGAGTGAGTCATGATGTATCGTCCCTGTAATGCTGCGCTGCTGATGTTGGCAAGCGCTGCTGTGTTTGGCCTCCAGCCCGCTGCTGCGGAAGAAGTTGCAAATGCTCTAGCGCCAGCGGCGGCTGCTCTCGAAGCGGAGCCAGTGGTTGAAGATGAAGCGGTTGCGGCTGCCCCGGCTGATGCCCCGGTGCCGTCCCTAGCTGATGTGGAGCAGCCTGCCACGACGGTGGATGAGTGGGTGACTCAAATGGCTCAGGCGGAGCGGGTAGAGATTACCAATATCCAAATCGAAGAAACAGCAGACGGGGTGACGCTGCGATTAGAAACCACTGTAGAACTGGCTGCACCGGAGACTGCTGTGACAGGCAATGCGGCCGTTGCCGATATTCCCAATGCGGTGTTGAATCTGCCAGGGGGTAACGAGTTTTCGGCTAGCGACCCCGCCGAGGGTATTGCGCTGGTTGATGTATCTGCTTTACCGGGTGATCAGGTGCGGGTTGCGATTACGGGGACGGATGCACCGCCAGCGGTGAATATTACGGCGGTTGCTAGTGGGCTGGTAGTGACGGCGGCAGCGGGGGTACCAACGGCAGAAGCACCAGATGACGCGATTCAAATTGTGGTAACGGGAGAGCAAGACGGTTACCTCGTCCCTAATGCCAGCACGGCAACACGAACCGATACGCCCCTGCGGGATATTCCTCAATCGATTCAGGTAATTCCGCGACAAGTAATCGAAGATCAACAGGCGATCGGTCTTGAAGAGGTTTTAGCAAATGCCGCAGGCGTGAACTATCTAGGCAATACTGATGGCTTAGCGGTTAACTACTCCATTCGGGGATTTGATAACATCCCCGTTTTACGAGACGGTTTCCGCTTATTTTCACAAAGAGCCGAACCCGAAACTGCCAATCTAGAGCGTGTGGAAGTGTTGAGAGGCCCCGCCTCGGTCTTGTTAGGGGAATCTCAACCGGGCGGTGTCGTAAATTTAGTCACCAAGCAGCCTTTGGCAGAACCCTATTACAATATTCGACTGCAAGGCGGCAATGGCGGGTTTGTCAGCCCCAGCGTTGACCTATCCGGGCCACTGACCGAAGATGGTCGCTTGCTGTATCGCCTGAACGCGCTGTATCGCCGAGAAGATGGCTTTCGGGACTTTGATAGTAGTTTCGATCGCTTTTTTATTGCACCCACTCTCGCCTGGCAAATTAGCGATCGCACCGACCTGACCGTCAACTTGGAATACTTAACTGATGCTGACCCGTACAATTCCGGCACGGTTGCCTTCGGTGATGGCATCGCCAACATTCCACCAGAAAGATTAACCAACAACCCAAGAGATACGATTGATCAAGATTATCTGAATGTAGGTTATACCCTCGAACATCGCTTCAGCAACAATTGGCAACTACGAAATCAATTTCGTTATGCAAACGAAGTTGGTTCTTTTGGCAATCGTGATGGTGGTGACGTTATTGCGCTGCCGACAGCCTTAGATGAAACCACAGGCATTCTGAGGCGACTCTTTGCCTCCCAAACCAGTGAGACTGATACCTATGGCCTGTATACCAACGTTCAGGGAGAATTTAGTACTGGTTCAGTCGAACACACCCTGCTGTTTGGCATTGATTTAGCGCAATCGGAAAACAGGAATGATACTCGGGTCTTGTTTGGCGGATTCACCCCGGTCAACATCTTTGATGATAATCCAGATTATTTTGGTGTTCCCACGCCTGACTTAGCAGACCTTAACCCATTTACCAATACAAGCAGCACAACTGATCGCCTGGGAGTCTATCTACAAGACCAAATCGATATTTTGGATAATTTAATTCTGGTAGCAGGGTTACGTTACGACACCGTTAATCAAAACACGACGAACTTCCTGACTAATACTGAAACCAACCAGTACGATGATGCCGTGACTCCTAGAATCGGCATTGTCTATCAGCCGATTGAGTCGATTTCCTTATACGCCAATTATTCACGGTCTTTTACACCGAGCTCTTCAACCGATGCGAATGGTGAACCCCTAGAACCCGAAGAAGGCGAGGGATTTGAGATCGGCATTCGTGGCGAGATCATTGAAAATCGTTTGGCTGCGACGCTGGCCTATTTCGACATCACTAAGCAAAATGTAGCAACGGCTGACCCCATCAATCCCTTTGGATCTGTTGCCACTGGAGAACAACGCAGTCGCGGCATCGACTTTGACATTACTGGAGAAATTTTACCCGGTTGGAACGTGATTGCTTCCTACGCTTATATTGATGCTCAGGTGACTGAAGATAATACCAATATTGTGGGCAACAGGTTGCTTGGTATTCCTGAACATAGTGCTAGTGTGTGGACAACTTATGAAATTCAATCGGGCGACTTGCAAGGGTTAGGCTTTGGCCTAGGCGTCAATTTCGTCGGAGAGCGCCAAGGCGACCTGGCCAACAGTTTTATGGTTGATAGCTACTTTCTCACCAATGCAGCGGTCTTTTATCAGCGAGAGACCTGGCGTGTGCAGCTGAATATAGACAATCTGTTTGATATTGATTACATCGAGTCAGTGGGGCGCAATCGCACTCGGTTTATCTATCCTGGCGATCCGTTTACGGTGCGGGCCTCTGTTTCGTATACCTTTTGATTTGCTCTGGAAAAGCTATGCAGAAACGATGGATAGTTCCCTTTAGACGCTCTAGAATCTCAGATTTGTGGGCCATTCTTGCGATCTTCTTCGTTAGCGTTGCTAACGCTGCCTGCCAGAGCCCCCCGAACCAATCCTCAGCATCTACGGCCTCGACTCCGGCTGATTGCCAAACTATTGAACACCTTAGGGGAGAGACTGAGATCTGTGGACAACCTAAAACCATTGTGGTGCTAGGGGCTGCCATGCTGGAACCTGTGCTGGCTCTTGGGGGGCAACCCGCCGCCTATGCCGACTATCAGTCGTCACCACTCGATAAGTATGACGACCCCAGCCAACAGATACCGTATCTAGGCGATCGCATTGTAGGACCAATAGACAATATCGGATCGGTTGCCCAACCAAATATTGAGGCGATCGCCAAAGTGAAGCCTGATCTGATTTTGGGGACGGAATATAATGCGGCACAATACAACACCTTCTCTCAAATTGCACCAACCCTACTGCTGACTTGGACTGAGGCTGAGGGCAACTTGAGAGCGATCGCTCAAATTTTTGGTAAGTCAGCACAAGCTGAGCAACTAATCGCGGAGCGGGCACAACAGGTCGCAGACGCCCATAAAGCATTTGCTGCTGTAGCGGCAGACTATCCCAAAGCGTTAGTACTCCACGCTAACACTCTTCAAAAGATATACTTTCGCGGCGATCAGATGTTTGGCTTATGCGCGTCTCTAGTCAAAGAGTTGGGGTTTGATTTGGTTTCCTTGCCAGGATTCGATGAATTTAATAGCGACACGCCAGCGGTTATTTCGGTTGAAACATTACCGCAGTTGAGTCAAGATGCTGACCTGATTTTGATGTTTGGCAGTGATTTTGACCTTCCTGAGCAGCTTCGGGGCACCGATGATTATGAAGAGCATCAGATATCAGCCTTGAAGGAGGCTTGGGAAGAGAATGAGATCGCCCAGTCTCTAGAGACTAACCAAGCAGGGCGTGTCTATTTCATGCCCTATGCGCTCTGTGCGAGTTTACCTGGTCCCATCGGCACTGAGCTGTATCTCGAAGAACTCAAAGAGCAACTGCTGTCGCCGTAAGATAGCTTTTTATCAACCTACTCTATAGTCACTCATTTCACGCATAAAAGGAGGATAAAATCCCAATACAATATCTTGTTTGGGTACACCCAGATTGACTAAATCAACTGCGATATCATGCTCCGTTGAATTGTAAAAAATCCAATTTTTTTCATCCCGAAGATCTAAATGAACCACGCAATGATGTACCCATCGCTTATGCTGCCAACCCAAATGCACAATTTGATAATGATTGCGCTGCGTATCAAAAATCGTCTCCACCTCAATATCGCCATAGGCAGGCTTGCTCTCAGCATATTTCAGTAAAAGCTGCTGCACAATCTGCTGATATTGAGTTAGCTTGTCAGTCAACCTTTCCATTGCACAATCTGCTCCAACTCAATGTCATAAACAACGACCTTGACTACGTTTTCCTTCACCATAGACGACGGAAAATCAAGCTGGGAAAAGCTGTTATACGTAGAAATCTGGAACAGCCAGATAAAGAGCGCGATTAGGTTCTTCCTGACGCAAGGCAGCTCGATAGTTAATAAACTGCCCTAGCGCCGTATGGAATGTTGAAATGGCTGATGTGTGTGCTAGAAAGCTTTTGACCTCAACTGCAATTTTTTCGCCTTCTCGTTCTGCGGCTAATAAGCGCTCTGCCCCCAAGTCAATTTCCATGTCTACACCGCCCACCTTAATTTGCAACAGAGATTTTTCGACTTGCTAAGAATTTTTGAAACTCAAACTGGTCCATTCCAGAAATTTGAGCGGCTTTGCCTAACGTTACCCGTTCCCACTGAAACAAGAGAACTGCAACCTCGCGCAGCAACTCAGCTTGAGTCAAATCAGCAGAGTGAGCAATATCATCTGGGATATCAATTGTGATTTTCATACTCCCCCCTTCATGCAGATACCTAAGCGGTAAGACTACGGTCTGCCTTGATTTGCTTCGAACGGGCCACGCTCGCAGATGGGTTTTCATCTTGTCATAGCCCAATTGTAAAACAGACCCCGATCGATCCTAGTTTATGGAGGAGAAGCAAATGAGTTCTAAATCTGCATCAGCCCAAAATGGAGAGCCGTTGACCCAGGAATTGCTAGCCGAATTGCCCAGCTACCTGAGCCAACACTATCCCGAAGATCTACTCGCCTGCGCCAAGGCCACCGAAGGTTTTGATTGGACTGAGCAGGCAAAGGTCACCC
>JBCDFX010000252.1:0-6299 GCA_039177155.1 Cyanobacteria bacterium P01_H01_bin.119 | reverse complement strand
TAGGGCTGGGGAGAGAGAAAGAAAGACTGAAGAGAAAGTGAAATCGTCATGGTTTGAGTCTCCAGAACTGAAAAGTTATCAGGAAAACAGGGCAGATTTTCTGCATTAACCGAAAGAAATAATTGCAGCCAACCGATTAAAGTCCACTGGATCGATGCAGGCGCAGATTAGCGCCGTGAGTCCAGTAGCGGCGATTGCCAATCCGGATTTGCATCCACTGGTTGCAGCTCATATCCCAGGCTTCGCCTGTGACCAGAACGTCTTCATCGGTGTTCATTGTGAACGCAACTTGGCTGGCAAACCCTACGCTGTAGCGGACATTACTAAAGTCGTGCGCGATCGCAGCGGTTTTGTATTGCAATGGCCCTAGCGGAATTAGCTCGTGAATATGATAGCCCTCTGCCCAAGTTGCCTGGGGACACTGGGATACAACAGGAATACTGATTTGAGCAGCAGCGCGTTCAGCAGCCAGTAGGCCACCGAGTATAACGGTAATGTTGACTAAGGTTGGTAGAATTAACTTCATAGTTAGACCCTGGATTAAGCAGTAAAGCGTGATACAAATTAAGGCTGTAGATTCAGCGCTAGTCGAGAGACCTTATCGCAGCAACGGCATCTTCTAGAGATAGATTTATAGCCGGACTAAGTTCAATCGATAATCTGATTTTTACGCTTCAAGACTAGAGTTGGGTCTGTAAAAGTCGTACGTTTAATACTTTCTAGCCTGCCTATTAATCACTGACTTTCTGTCAAAAAAGTCAGTTCTGACAAATTAAAAGTCAGCTTTAAGGTCAGTTTTAGTTGGCCAAACGCCAACGCGATCGCGCCAACCAATATTGATAAAAAATGGCGCTTATATCGCTGCCTACGAGTAGCGCCGATCAGATTACTTACCGCAGCGAGTGTCTCAAATGCTGATTTCCCAGGCAATCTGACTCACAGTCTTGTCTCATCAGAGGGGCGACTGCTGCCAGAGCGAATATAAGGCGAGGTAATTTTCAAATGGCCTCAAGATATCGACCGCTTCTGCAAAAAGTCAGCGGAAGTCAGCAAAAGTCAGTGACTTCAGTGTAAAATTCTGACTAATTGTCAGGGTTAATACGCATCGACACGGAAAGTTATGGACGACGAAGAATTCAGACGGGTGCTGGATTTTGTATCCCAGTCCCTAGGCCGTGGGCTTAAACAGAGTGAAAACTGCGTTCTGCTGGCGGCCTGGAAAGATTTGACCTATCTTGCAGTGCCGGGTGCCTGTCCCGAATGCAACTACTCGCCCGGCACCCTCCAGCGCTCCACTGCACCGGCTCTGTGGCGATCCCTAGAGCAGTCTTGGCAGCGAGGTAAGGTGACTAAGCCGACGTTTCGCAGCACGGTCACCCGCCTGATGGCTGAGCCACAGCCTTTGCCATCGCCTGCTGCTCCATCCACTGGCGCTGAGCCGAGCCCTGAGCCCTTTAGTCCACAGCGAGCTTCACCTCCCCACGACCTCCAGTATCTCGGCCATGACGACGTTACTTTTCTGGGGCGAACCGAGGAATTAACCCAGCTCCGCCAGGTACTCAATGATGAAAACCGCCGCCTAGTGGTGCTGAGTGGCCCTCGCGGCGTAGGTAAAACCTGGCTGATTGGCAAGCTGCTGCATGACCTAGTTGAGCCGCAGGCTCCATTCAAGCGACGGGTGTTTTATCGTCGGCTAGAGCAAGTTAACACGGTTGAAGAGTTGTACCATCAACTGCTTCAGTTTCTGAGCGGGCACGGCGAAAGAACAGCCCAAACAACGGACCAGAGCAATCTGACTTCGCCACTTGATCCGCTGATGAGGCTGATGCGCCAGCACCCCTGCCTGATTGTGCTAGATAAAACCGAAATTTTGGAGCGGGAAGCCAGCCAGTCCCAAACTAACCCCGGTCAGAGAGGAGAGGTTTGGCAGGCTTACCGAGACCTGCTCAATCGACTAACCGAATACCATCACCCCAGTTGCTTAGTATGGGTCGCCCGTCAGCGCCCTATTTTGCTGGGCGCAAACAGTCAGCACTACTGTGATTTTCCGATTAGTGGCTTTTCTAAGCCGGATGGAATTAAATGGTTATCTACTCAGCCACGCCTAGTCGGCAGCGCCGACGATCACCATAGGTTGCTGCATCAGTGCGGCGGTGTACCCAGGCTGCTGCAGGGGGCAATCAATACGATTTTGGTGGCTTACAACGGCAGAATCGGCGATTTATTGATCCCCAAAAACCTAGAGCGATTTGTAGGTGAACTGACTCAGGAAGCGTTTTTGCCCGATATCGACTGTTTCTCGCCTGTTGAACAGCAGGTGCTGTACTGGCTAGCCCTAGCCCCCCATTTCTACGATCAGCTCCGGCATCGATTTGGGGCAGCGGATTTAGACGAATTTGGCGAAGCCCTCCGCTCCCTGCGCCGCCGTCATCTGCTGCAAGAATCTGAAATGGGAGAACCTCTTATTTCCATCAAGCTGCCGCTGCTACAGACTGCTATTCGCCATCGGTTTGTTAAAAAGCTGATTCAAGAAATTTGGCAGCAGACTCCCCAACTGCTGCACCAGTATCCGGTTATGCTCGCCACCGCCGCTGATAGCCTGCGGTGGGAGCACGATGAGCTGATTGTGCAAGCAATTGCTAAGTCCTTTGAGTCAAATTTGGTAGCTGCTCAGAAGCGATTTAGTAGCTTACTCAAGCTACTAAAACAACCGTCTCAACTGGGTTCTGCTAATACTTATCACAGCTATGCTGGCAGCAATTTGATCAATCTGGCGATCGCTTTGGGGTTTGACCTTAGTATCTGGGAGTTTACCGGGCTACCCCTGTCCCACCTAGATCTGCACTCATCAAAAGTAGCTAGCCTGCCCCCGGTTCGCCCTGGCTCTGGCCCTGATTCTGGCCCTGATAAAGAGCTGCCCCGTCTCAACTTAGTTCAAAGTCGCCTGGATAATGTCCGCTTCGATGCTGGGCTGCAGGGCGAAATCTGCGGAGCAATCAGCGCAGACGGCAGCCTGATTGCCATCGGTGACGAGACAGGGCACATTTTGATTTGGCGCTATCAGCGCTGTCAGGGTTTGATGCTTATTAACCAGGTTGAAATTCCCGACCCTGTCAAGCGGCTGACGTTTTGTGCAGAGACGTCAGATACCCTAGCCATCGCTGATGATCGGGGCCAGGTTTACTACGTCTTGGATATTCAGCGATCGCAGTTTTACCCCCCTGCCCCCATTGCTATTCTGGGCAATAGCCCAATCACCGTGATCAGCAGCAGCGCAGAGGGTCGATATGCGGCAGTCGGCAGACAGGACGGCTCTATTGTGGTTTGGGACTGCATAACAGGGCTGGTCAAGGCCACGCTATCAGCCCAGAAGAATCCTATTACCGCCCTCAGCTTTATTGATCAAGACACCACCTATCTGGTCAGCGGCAGCGCCGATCAGCGGAATGTCCATCTATGGACGATAGACGAGATAGCATTAGCCACTTCCGCAGTGGCAGCCTATTCCCCTCAAGTCGTACCCGCCTATCCCAATCTCTCGCCGTACTTTATGACGGGCGCGGTGTGCTGCCTTTCTCCGGAGCAAATTTTCCTGGCCCACCATCACGATCGAACTATCACCATTAGCACCGGGTATTCCACTAGCGGAATGCAGCATTACTTATCCCATACTCGGAGCAGCAGCGACGGACAAGACGATGTAGTTGCCGTGGCCTTTAGCCCCAGCGGTCGCTACGTTGCCAGCAGCGCCCTAGATAAAACAATCTGCATTTGGGATCTGGAGCACCCACAGGCGGCTGAGCCAATTCGATACTTACAAAATCTTCCACAGACAGCCGCCGCCCTGAACTTTAGCCGGGACGGGCAGTTTTTGCTAGTCCAGTCCCGCTTTGATATTACTCTCTGGGATATCCACAGCGGCCGTCAACTGCGCCAGTTTATCAGTCAGGGCGCATTCGATCCCGGCGAAACCCCAGCCACCTATGCCGGATTCAATTTTCAAGCTGCGACGGGGCTGTCAGACCTTGAGCGGCTGATGCTAGTCCGGCAGGAGGCGACAGTTTGATAAGTGGCACAAGGGACACAGTTCTACAGCGGAGGGATTCTGTATTTTTTGGGATAACTTCGACTTTTACACACTTTTTCCCACATAATTGAGCATAATCTCACACGCAATTTTCAATTTATACGCTAGCTATCACATAAATCAGGTTCAGCCTCGATGAATAGCTTCCTATTTGCCAGACATAAAACGCTTTAGTTGATGCACATCTCTCCGGGCGATCGCCCGCGAAGATTCAGGGAGTTCAGGTTCAAGATCTGTATTGGGTTATCTGTTTAGAGACCATCTGCCATGTATGCCTACACCGGAGATAGCGCCGAGATTTTTTCCCTACGGCCTGAGAGCCTTGAGGAAACATACATTTATCGATTTGTTAAAAGTCTAATGGCGCTGCCGCCGAATAAAGCCATTGAGCGGTTTTATCAGTTTTTCTTTGAGGCCGCCAATCCGCCTAATGCAGCGGTGCGCTCTGCCCTACTCGCGATCGCCGCTTCGCCGGAGACCGAAAACACATTCAACTACATGTTGAATCGCTGCTTCTATACCCTGTGCAATCCCTGGCGAACGGAAACCGCCAATCACTGGGCTATCCAAGAGTTGGTCATAGGGCTTGAGAACCTGCCCCAGCGCCGTTCTCAAAATCGAGAGTTACGCCAGCTTCAGCAGCGGCTGCGGGGGTTTGTGGAAACCTCTCAGTACCTAGCATTGAAGCGACAGATGCAGGTTTTGATGGCTGAAAAATCGGCTTGCCAAACTGCCGGAAGCGCAGAGCAGGACGCTGCCGAGAAAGTAGCGCAGCAGGAGCGCGATCGCCGACTTGGCGGCGAGCTTAAGCGTTACTTCTATCTCCACGAAACCGCTATGACCACGAAGGATGTGGCCGACAGTCATCGCAAGCAGATTCGGCAACTGCAAAATCATTCCCGGCAGCAGTTTGAGCGTCGGTGCTACGCTTTTATGGCCAGTCGCCAATGCCCACAAAGCCGTCCGGTTGCCAATCCTTCTCAGCTACCAGAGGCGGAGTTTGCTGCTGCCTTTACTCACTACCATCCCAAACGCAACGACAGCTATCATCAGCAGGCTCAAAGCTTTTTGGCGGACCATAGGCAGTTCAAAACTATGGGGGATTTTCAAGACGAATTTAGTCGCTATCTGATCAAGACCGCCAGCGAGTGCAATCCCCGCTATCGCAATAATCACTTTAGTCGCAGTCTGCGGCAGCAGCTAGCGATGGCCGCCGATCGCGAGATGAGCCTCAACCAAACCATGATTGTTCACGCGTGCCGCCGGGCGCTGGAGTTTCTCGTGGTAAGAACCCTACAGATTCCCAATACAGTGATTCTCCAAAATCTCTTGAAGGACGTAGGCCACGCCGTGACGGTCGGGTTACTGCTTAAAGTCGTGATGTTTTGCGGTAAAGTGCGCCCCTGGTTTGAAGAGCGCTTTGGCATTCTTTTCCATGTGTATGAGCAAACCCGCAAAACCGAAATTCCCTGGCTAGTTCAAACGCTAGAGCACTTAAATATTGCCTTAGCGCTTAACCACAATTTGATTGTTCCAGCATAGGAATGCCTTTCACAAAGGAAATTTTGAGCTAACCCTACTTAGAAATTCAAGACATATTGATTTGCGCAGGATAGGCGTTCGCTGGGCACTTTATAGAAGTGCATTTAAAGTCTCTCTGCCATGCCTCATCAATATCGAGCAATCCAACAATTTCAGACCACACCGCTGAGCTTAGGTCGATTGCTATGTTTGTCTCTCTTTGGCGCAATTTTGGTCGGCTGCGGGCCTACAGTTGGCCAATGTCGAAGGCTGAGTGAGGTTCAGCTCAGCGCCCGCGATAATTTTGCTCAGATTCAAATGGTGCGCTTGGCAAATCCGACAACCAGTCAAGCCAGTATTGACGCACAAATGACTATTCATGACCAAATTGCGACTCTCTGGGAACAGGCGGCAACCACGGTTGAAGAACTAAAGCTCTCGGGTCGGGAGCTTAAAACGCTCCAAGCCCAGTTTGTAGTGGATTACCAAATGGCAGCAAGTTTATCTCGCCAAGCGATCGCAGATTTATCCAACACCGGTAAAGTCAGCGAGGCGGTTCAAATTGAAATGGCTGAGATTGATTTACTGGGCGATCCGCTTGATGTGGAATCTTTGCAAACTATGCGGCAAATTTGCGCCCGACTTTAGGGCACATTATCAATTGGTTGCAGAAACCTTGAGCGTAACCGTC
>JBCDFX010000251.1:0-6321 GCA_039177155.1 Cyanobacteria bacterium P01_H01_bin.119 | reverse complement strand
TGCGCCGCTTTGAGATGTAAAGGGATTGAAAGGTTTGATTAAACGGTTTAATTTATGGCTGTTTTTAAGCAGGAGCACCAGCTATCCGAATCAAAGCTACGCCTTACAGAACCAGTGACCCCAGTTCCATAATAACGCTTGCTGTAGTTGGTGATTCAGCGCGAGACATAAATCAGCGAATTCATCAAGCTGTGCATTAAATGTAGCCTTAGGTTACAAATTAATCTGTTAAAGACACAACAGTTTGTGCCATTGCCCCGATTAATTTGACTGCCTCGATTAATCTGGCAAAGAGGAAGAGGCGATCGCCTCTCCCTCTTTGCCGGTTAACCCACAGGCTAGAAGCTCATTTCAGCCGCCTGAACTTTCTCGACCTGCTTCTTCTTCAAGACCAGCATAATTTGGGCAATCACAACCGCCCCCAGAAAGGCCACCAGCCCCTTAATCCGGTTGGGGCTTTGCAGCACAATTTCGGTTTCCACCTGACCAAAGCCGCCGACGTTAGGATTGCTGGTTACCGGTGTTCCTTTAGTAACCGTATCGCCCACTGCCACAATCAGCTCTGGGCCAGCGGGAACCGTGGTTACTACGGCATCTCCAGCGTCAGGCTGAATAGTGATTGAATAGCCGCCGTATTCGCCTTCATCGATAGAATTAATGACGCCGGAAGCATCAGCGGTATAAACCACGTTATTGGTAGCCTGCCCGGTTGGATAGACCTGACCACGGCCACGGTTGCCGCCCACATGAACCGCATACTTGCCAAAATAAACCGAGCGATCTTGCGTCGGGTCAGGAGACAATACCGGAAACACAATTTCCTGATAGTCTTCGCCGGGTAGGGGACCCACCAAAACCCAGTTTTCGTGCTCTTCACTGTAGGGCATAAAGTAGGTGCTGCCCACCTCTTCCTTTAGCTCCTCTGAAATGCGATCGCTAGGGGCAATCTTAAAGCCGTCGGGCAGCATCAAAACTGCACCCACGTTAAGGCCACCTTCGCTGCCGTCCCCTAAGATCTGCGGGGCGTCTGTATCATAGGGAATCTTGACTACCGCCTTAAACACGCTGTCGGGCAGCACCGCTTGAGGAACTTCGACCTCGGTCGGCTTAGCGCCAAGATGACAGTTGGCGCAGACAATTTTGCCCGTCGCTTCGCGGGGGCTGTCGTAATTTTCTTGAGCCCAGAAAGGATAGGCCGCTGCAGGTTGGGCAAAAGCGAGTCCGCTGGTTAAGACAACCGCGATCGCCGCCATTGTAACGAGTACCCGAGTTACCAGTACGCGATTTACCAGTGTTTGGCGCCCCAATAAACCCGGCACTAACGCCATAAAAGATTGAGTCTTCATAAGATAGAACGTAGCCAGAAAATGTGAATGAGTATATTGATTTGCTCAGTAAGCAAAAAAGCTAAACGGTTTTAGCCTCTTGCTATGCCCACCAAGGATTTTCGCCCGTCCGGAAATCTGTCTCGGTCCAGGGGCTCAAAATAACGGTGCCGTCCTCACTGACATCAGCGTGAGCTAGCGCCAGAGACAGGGGCGCAGGACCGCGCACCACTTTACCTGTTGCGTCATACTGCGAGCCGTGGCAGGGGCAAACAAACTTTTGTTCGTTGGCGCTCCAGGGCACCACACAGCCCAGATGAGTGCAAACCGAGTTGATACCGTAGTCTTCCAAAGTATTAGTTTCGGTCACGACCAGATAGGTCGGATCCCCTTTTAGCCCTTGGGATAGCGTCCGGGAGCCCGCCGTATGGCTAGCCAAAAACGCTTCGGCATTGATGGGTTGACCCAGGGCATCCTTGGCGCTGATGCCGCCACCAGCACCACCGCTAGAAGGCGGAATAAAATACTTTACTACGGGGTAGAGGGCACCTGCTGCCATACCCGTTACGGAGCCAAAAGTCAGCAAATTCATAAACTGGCGACGTCCCAAACTAGGGACATCAGGATTTCCAGAGGCTTGAGTCATGGTCTAAAAATGCTATCGAATCGGTTTAGAACACAGAACCTTAGAAACTAGCGAAAACCAAGCTACTTCACCCAAATCCCAATATAAGAAGATGGTGCCACCGCGATCGCGGAACATAACTGAGTTAATCGCCTGCTTCCAAACGGGTTAAGTTAAGAAATATGCCGCAAAAAATAAGACTTTGCCAAATAGTTTTGCAGGCTTTCCATCGGTATTATTACATTCCTATGAATTCAGAAATATGATCAAACCTTGTTTTAGAAGGCTTTTGGCGCGATCGGGGTCAAAAAGCCTTCAGATTTTCTAAAGTAATGTTGTTTTGCGTCGATTGTCGATCGCCTAAAATCCTTTAGCAGCAGTTATTTTCGCCACTTAAGCTAGCTTCGGATTTAACTAATATTTTGAATTTTTATTAAGCTATAATCGGGTTAAATTAGTTAACAAATATCGCTCTTTATTAACTAAAGTAAACAAGATATCCCTTAGGGAGCGTTATGACAGGGCAAGATCTGCAGCAGTTAATTTTAGAGAAGTGGGGATACTCATTTGATATCCAATTGCGCAAAGCTCAGGGTAAAGTTTTTGTTCAAGTGATGTGGCGCTACCTGGAGCAGGCGTCCTTTCCCATGAGCGAAACAGAATATCTAGAGCATCTTGATGAGGTCGCAGCCTACATTGAGGGATGGGGCAGCGCACGTCAGGTACAAACTTACATTACCCAGACCCGCGAGCGGCCCCGTTTGGGTAAAGCAGTCAATATTCCCATCGATTTGGGCGAGCGGGCTTCAGAGTGGTTACTTTAGCTGTTGTCAACTAAAGACTGAAGTTCTGCTGCGATCTGCTGCTGCTGCGCCTTGGGGCAGACGGGCTAAACCTCGTAAAGCTCCAGGGGCAAACCATCTGGATCTTGGAAAAAGGTAAATCGTCGGTGAGTTAGCTCATCTATGCGAACGGCCTCAGTCTTAACGCCATAGGCGCTTAGATGGGCGATCGCGGCTGAAAGATCCGCCACCTTGAAAGCCAAATGTCTTAGACCGCAAGCTTCAGGCCGGGTGGGACGGGGCGGGGGAGAGGGAAACGAAAACAGTTCAATTTGACCGCCTCCAGGCACCTGTAAATCGAGCTTGTAAGATTGCCGTGCGGCTCGGTAGGTCTCCTGAATTACGCTGCAGCCCAGAACCTCAGTGTAAAACCGCTTGGACTGAGTGTAGTCCGCACAAATGATTGCGATATGGTGAACACCCGCTAAAGTCATAGACAATCCCTATATTGATATAGACAATCCCCATATTGATATTGATACAAATTTAGGATGCTAGGATTTCCATGAATACGCAATGAGGGCTCGTCGTGGTTCGTTCTGCACCCCTACCCTTCCAAACTCCCCTTCCTCAAATTAGCGACAACAACCGGCTCAAGCTCTTTGCTGGCTCTTCCAATATTGGCCTGTCCAAAGAAGTAGCCCGCTATCTCGGCATCGACCTAGGGCCAATGGTCAGAAAGCGGTTCGCCGACGGTGAACTCTACATCCAAATTCAAGAGTCCATTCGCGGTTGTGATGTCTACCTCTTGCAGCCGACCTGCCATCCGGTTAACGACAATCTGATGGAGCTGCTGATTATGATTGATGCCTGCCGCCGAGCCTCTGCCCGTCAAATTACGGCTGTATTGCCCTACTACGGCTACGCCAGAGCCGATCGCAAAACTGCCGGCAGAGAATCCATCACCGCTAAGCTAGTGGCCAACTTAATGACCCAGGCTGGCGCCAGCCGCGTGCTGGCCATGGATTTACATTCGGCTCAAATTCAAGGCTACTTTGATATTCCCTGCGACCATGTCTACGGTTCTCCCGTCATCATCGACTACCTCGCCAGCAAAAAATTTGAAGATATTGTAGTGGTCTCCCCCGACGTGGGTGGCGTGGCGCGGGCGCGGGCCTTTGCCAAAAAGCTGGATGATGCTCCCCTGGCCATTATTGATAAACGTCGTCAAGCCCACAACGTAGCCGAGGTGATGAACCTGATTGGCGATATCCACGGCAAGACCGCCGTGCTGGTAGACGACATGATCGATACCGCCGGCACTATTTGTGAAGGGGCACGGCTGCTCCGCAAGGAAGGGGCACGACAGGTCTATGCGTGTGCTACTCACGCTGTCTTTTCGCCACCGGCTATAGAGCGCCTCTCCAGCGGGCTGTTTGAAGAGGTCGCCGTGACCAATACCATTCCAATGCCTGATGTCCGCCGCTTTGATCAGCTAACGGTGCTATCGGTGGCAAACTTGCTAGGTGAAGCTATCTGGCGAATTCACGAAGAAAGCTCGGTTAGCAGCATGTTTCGATAAGGCTACTCTTCAACAAATAAATCGGGCTGACCGCTGCCCGGGATGGGCCAGTCAGGGTTCTCACCGCCGATGTAAACCTGCTCAAGGGCGACATAGTCTTTGCCGAACTGCTGCAAAGCATTGATGAGAACATCTAAAGCGATCGCGTCGCTTGTGCCCAAATCAAACCAGCAGCGGGCCCACAGTCCGTTAAATTCTACTTCTCCCATGTTGTGCATAACAGACATCAGCGTGTCTTCGGCCCGATGGGTCTCGTACATCAGGTAGCTGATTTCTAATCCTGTTTCTTGAACCTGGAGATTTTCGGCGTTAAAGCCGCCCAATTTCCCCATAAAAAACCAGGAATTTAAGACCTCCTCGATATACTGTCGTTCGAGGGAGCTGGGCACGGTAGAGAACCCCAGCCAAATCCACAGATTAAAAAAATCGCACTCACGAAATTGAATATTCATTTCTCAGTTAATGACACCCTGGGAAAATGTCCCAGGGTGTCTATCTATTTCATTCATTGGCTATCTTAGGGCCTGTTATCAATAATTTTAGAGGCCTGGCCGGATAAACCGTAACATGCCCGACCATCCCTATCGACCAGGGGCCATAACAGCTATTTCTAAAGGCTTTGATCTTTAAATAATGCAAGCCCCTAGGTTGACAGCGGTTGACTAGGCACTGAAGCGGTTTGCTGGGTCGGGCCGGGCCAGTATCGGCTATGAGGATGTGGTTTGAGTTGCCAACATTTCTTTGAGTTTGGCCAGTTCTCCAGCCCAGCGGGGATCCGGCTGGGCCGCCTCGGTAGAACCGGCTGCACGACGGTTGCCGGTAGCTGAGCCCTTGCCGGGTTTGCGACGGCTGCTGCCGCTAGCGGAGGCTCCGTCTTCGCCCTCTGCCTTACCTTTGCTGCGGGGAAGCGCTTTTTCAACCTTGAGTGGATTGTCCTGCACCATTTGACCATTTAACCGATTGACGATGGCGTCGGCCTGTTCGTCCGTTTTGACGGTAACAAAGCCAAACCCGCGACATTTGCCGGTTTTGCGATCGGAAATCAGCTTGATGGACACAATTTCTTCAGTGGCCCCCTCAAATAGGGCCTCTAGCTCTTGGCGCTCTGTATCCTTAGACAGATTGCCAACATAAATACGAACAGACATGTAAGATACCTCTAGCTTTTACGAAAAACACACCCACCCTCAACCAAGCTGCAACTTAACGTTGTCCAATGTTAGAGACCGTCATCGGTCAAATGCTGAACCTCGCTGCGGCAACGCTCTCAGCCCCTAATTAACTTTGTCCTTAGCCAATCTTGTTGAGCGGGCGCGTTATCGCCTATCTCTCAATACTTCTGCGACCAGCTAACGACGCGCCCTAAATTTGGAAACCTGTTTTTACAACGGCTGTTTTTAAAGAATTTAAGTTCACAGACTCCACAGAATTCTTGATCCCACTGACTTTATGGCAACCGCTCAGCGATAAACTAGCATGCTGCCAACTCTGCCAGTTTGGGCGAGTCATTCCGCTAGATCAAAAAATGCATCTAAGGCAGATACGGAAATAAAACGGTTACCTAGATTACTTTAAACGATCTGCCGAAACAGACAGCATTTAAAGCGTATCAGCTTTATCAACTTCTGATAAAAGTATTACACCCCAGCGGCTGATCTGAGGCATTCTCCTATCTTTAGGGCAGTGGATCAGGGGATTTCCGGGCTGGTTTTCAATATTGTTGGGAAAGTCACTGCCCGATTTGAGGCAGCCTCCCCAGCAACAGGAGTCCTAAAGGCTAGCCTTTAAGACTGGAGAAGGTCTGGCTTAATGGCAATCGGTAGAGATGCGGTGAGCCCAAAGCGCCCAGAACGTCTAGAGTTGCCAAAGCGGGCGCTTTACTGACGCAAAACTGTTGGGATAAGCTAAGCTGACTTCAAGCAATTGCGTCGTTTATCAAAAGTGTCAATCCTGTGCTGAAGCGTTTCTCTCTGCTTTCTCTACTGCTGGTCGCGGCTGTCTTTGGCG
>JBCDFX010000250.1:0-6324 GCA_039177155.1 Cyanobacteria bacterium P01_H01_bin.119 | reverse complement strand
CTTGTCGGGTAGCCCTTCAACGCCGATTTCCACGGCGTACCATTCACTGCCCGTCTCACGCACCGACAGCACAGTAAAAAAGTCTCGATCGACGTCAGGGATGTCCAAATCCTCCATTAAAAAAGCTAGCGCTAGGGTTGTGGCATCGACTTTTGGCAGGGCATTCATCGTTAGTGCTCCTGTTAGAACAAGGTTGTAAAGGTTGGGTCGTATCGATCTTGGGCAAATTAGCCCAGCCTCAGGCCGACCCGCGCCCGCGCCCGAACAATAAACCGCGAGCCAGGCTCCAAGGGCCTATGCTGATAAGCTCTGCTCGATCAAGCTGAGCTAGAAATTTGAAGCCTGAAAGTTTTGAGAAAGAATTCAGAGAAAAAAACTACGGCAAATGCTGGAACCGTTGCGCCATCCAGCCCGCCAAACCTGCCGCGATCGCTGCCCGTCGCTTAATTCTGCCTTGGCAAAATCAAACGGACTCAATCCAACAAGCTGGCTCTTAAATTTGCACACTCTCCTGCACCTATAAAAGATGAATAGCCAAGTTTAGTCCGTTTCTTTTGATACAAAATTCTGCCCTCTCAAAACTGACCCAGCCGCAGCCGGTTTTGGCTCCGTAGCCTTAAATATGGGAAGCCGAATACAAGGGAGCGCTGCGTCAGTCCTCTCTATATTTTTAGAATTCCAGGAATTGATGACTGAACATGCAGATCGATCATGGGGGCCGATCATGCGGGCCGCCCATGGGGACCGCTCAGAGGCACCATTCAATGTAAAGTAGCCGATACACTTCAACATATTTAGAAATATTATTAGAAGCTCCAAAAAAATCTAGCTTGAAAAGCGTAATTTTAAGAACAAAAAATAGAGCTCAAAAGTCTGCGTCGAACCTCCTCAATCTGTTGGATTTAAAAAAGGTTAAATCGTATCCTGTGACATAAAAATCAGGCATTTGGATTGTTATCCCTATAGAAACTCTGGCGGAATCGCTTGTAAAGCCAGCGATTCTTTGATTTTGTTGATTACGGTTTATCCTATGCCTTACACCATCAAAGACGGTTGCGTTGATTGTGATAGTTGCGAACCCCTTTGCCCTAATGGTGCAATTAAGCCCGAAACTGAGCAGGCAGGCTATTGGGTTGATCCAACCCTCTGTGATGGCTGCCAAGATATAGAGGTGCCTCGCTGTGTTTCAGTCTGCGATATTGGCACCCTAGCCCCCCTGCAGCCTAAAAAAGGCCGCTGCAAAAGTACCCTATTGCCTGCGGCTATTCCCGAAATTTTTCTCAACGGTAAGACCACTCCCTTTGCCTCCTCTATGGTGGTATGGGAAGCCTGCAATATCTTGGCCCAGCGCCAAAGCCTCCCCTGGCAAAGCGACGATACGGGCTGTCTAAGCTACTACCGTTCGGTGCACCGGGGTCGAGGCGCCATGCTGTTTCGGCTAGCCGAAAACCCAGAAACCGTCGAACTCCATCCCCTGAGCGATAACGCCGGACGAGAGGCGATCGCGAACTTTGATATCCGAGCCGCCTGCGTTCACCTGATTTTTGCCGCATCTGCTCTCAACTGCGATCGCCCCTGGGAAGAGCCATTTGTGCTCAATAACCAACATATTGAGCAGTACTTAGGGCTCGACAAACGCAAAGACCTCAACAAGCTCGATAAACTCACGTTAATCAAAACCATGGTGTACCAGGCTTGCCAAGTCTTGGTTGCCACCGAGTGGCCCCGCCAGGGCAAAGTATCCGCCTTCACCCTGGCAGAACATCCCGTCTGGCACCTGCTCGACACCCAGTTTTACTTTGAGGAAGATGATCAGGGCTGCCGCCATCTGATCGGTTTGGGATTTACCATTCAAGCCGGTATCTGGTCAAAGCACTTTCTCAATAAGCAAGACTACCGCCGCCACCACGCCTTTTATCAATACGGCAGTCTGCCCCAGTCTCTGCTCTCAGAAGTGATGAGCAACTGGCAACAGCACGAAGGGGCCATTCGATTGCTGCTGTGGCTGCTGTTTAAGCTGCGGCTGGGGGGCGACCACCGGGTGACGGTGCGGACCCTGCTACGGATTGCCTACGGCGAAGATCGGGTAGTCGAGGCAACAACCGTTCGAGGAGCCCACAAGCGCCTGCTGAGAACCTTTGAAAGCGATCTTGAAACCCTTTATTACTACGGGCTTAAGCCCCAGTTTGATCCTGAAACCTTTCCTGTCGAGATTCAGCCCCTATGGGCCAGGGTCGAAGATATTCCAGAGGATGCCGATGCGGCCCTAGAATTTTGGGCCGACGATGCCAACAGCGACCTAAGCCTGACCGGGGCAGCCCCTCGGGACAAGTGGCGCAGATTGCTCAATGCCCGTCTGCTGGGATTTGAGCTGTCAGAGGATTGGCAGCAAACGGCCCGTCGTACAACCCGTAGACAGAGACGCCAAAACCGAGGAAGAAACAAGGTCAATCCTGAACACCTCTCTGGCACGGCTATTAAGGCTGCTCGTCAACAGCAAAATCTTAGCCAGCGGGCCCTGGCTGAGCGCTTGGGTAAAAGCCAAAGCTGGATTCGCGATGTAGAAAAGGGACGCTTCGCCGTCAATGCCGAAGATCAGACCATCTTGCGCCAGACCTTGGATATTACAACCTAACCTGCTGAGCCAAAATGCCCAACACACCTGCAAACAGCAGATAATACAGGGTTGGAAACAGGGCTTTGCGAATCAACAGCCCCTCTCGCCCTATCAGGCCCACAGTTGCCTCGGCAGCAACGATATTTGAGACGCACACAATATTGCCCGCCGATGCCCCAACGCACTGTAACCCCAGCACCAGGGCTGTTGGGGTAGCAATTTGCAGAGCCACCCCAAACTGAAAAAGAGAAAACATCAAATTGCTTACGGTCACGCTCCCCGCTACAAAAGAGCCAATCATCCCGACCCACGGGGCAAATATGGGCCAGGTCTGCCCCGTCAAATCAGATAGGGTGTCTGCCAGGGTCAGGGGCATACTGGCTAGCCCGGCACGATTGACCCCGGAGTTGATAAAGACTCTGGCCATTAGCACTGCAGCGCCCAGGGCCAAGGCCGTTTTCTGCAGCAGTGGAACGGTTCCAGCGATCGCCTGAGCAATAGCAGCCGGCTTCATCCTGTGGAGAAAGACGGTAATCGCCACCACAATCATAAAAACAGTTGGCGGCAAATAAAGCGGCTGCGTTCTGATGGCAACCTCAGTGCCCAAAACGCCGCTCCAGGTCAACGTTAGCGCCTGTAGCCAGCCCCGAAACGGCAAAAACTCTAGTCGCGAGAGCATTAAGAAAAAGCCCAGCAGCACATAGGGCAGCCAGGCCCTAGCCGCCGAAAGCGTGGGTGCAAGGGGACTTAACCCGGCAACAGCGGCCACTGGGCTCGCCGGTTCAGCGCGACTGGCCGCAAAATCCCACGGCTCATTGGGCGCTAAAAATCCCTTGCGTGCCGCAGGGACAACGATGGCCAGACCCACCAGTCCGCCCACCAGGGTGGGAAACTCCGGCCCCAAAATCAAAGCCGTAAGGGTGTAAGGAAGGGTAAACGCCAGCCCCGCAAAGAGCGCAAACTTCCAGGCGGCTAGCCCGGCCCTGAGCCCTGAGCGATCGCCGAAGCCCGTCGTCAGAGTAATCACCAACACCAGCGGCAAAAACGTGCCAATAATGCCGTGGAAAACCCCGGCCCACTGGCCCACAACGGCCAGATAAGCGCTCTGATCTAGCCCTAGGGCAGATAGCTGCTGCTCAACGGATGGATTACCCGCCAGCCCTGAATCAATCCCAATTAAGAGTGGCGTCCCGACGGCGCCAAAGGTAGACGGCGTACTCTGAATAATCAGAGCTGATAAGATGGCGGCCACCGCCGGAAAGCCAACGGCGACCAGCAGCGGCACCGTAATTACTGCCGGCGTGCCAAAGCCCGACGCCCCTTCAATAAAGCTGCCAAATAGCCAGGCAATAATAATCACCTGCACCCGGCGATCGCGAGAAATCCCCAGTAAACTCTGGCGAATCACCGCCAGCGCCCCCGACTCTTGCAGGGTATTGAGCAGCAAAATGGCCCCAAAGACGATGTAGAGAATTTCGGCGGCGGCCACAAGCCCCTGCAAACTAGCAGCGGCGACTTCCCCAGCGGGAACTTGCCAAATCAACACCGCGATCGCCAGGGTAACGCCATAGGCAATAGGCATGGCTTGGCTGGCGGGGCGACGCATTATCACCAGCAGCACACACACCACCAGAATGGGAACCAATGCAACCAGCGAATACAGTATGGCCGTCATCAGCTTATAACCCTATCGCTTTGGTCAGATCGCGCGCTCCACCCAGTGCTGTTGGAGTCGTTGGCGCAGAAGCAGTCTGACTCGCAGCCTTGGCCTAATCGTCCCTTCGGCTGCTATATCAAAGCTCCGCACAAAACGTTCCAATTTCTGTTCTGTATCCTAACATTTAGGGCTATTTTCAAGACATGATTTAAACCTATTAAAACCCTTGATAAAAGGCTATTTTAAGATTTCTAAGAATCTATTGTATTAGACAGAATAATGCTCTTTAGACATATGGTCGAATCTCTATAATGCTTATTAGTTAATTGCCATTGGTGAATCAACCAAGGTCGTCTACAGCATTTTTTTAGTGAGAGATGAAGAATGCTCAATTCTTGCTGTCAGAAGACAAACCACGCCTTACCCAAGAGACAAGCATTCTGAAAACTGTAGCTTTGGTCAGATTGCGCGCTCCATCCAGTGTCGCTGGAGTTGTCGGCACAGAAGCAATCTGACTTGCAACCCTGTCCCAACCTTTCGGCGGATTGCTACATCTGCAAGCCTGTCGGGCTAAATCAGAAGATTTGTAGTATGTTGTAGTATGATTGAAGCCCACAAGACCGAAGCTTATCTGACAATGCAACTTCAAGCCTATAAACCTCGCCACCTTGATGCGATTATTGCGCTATCGCTTCGAGCATGGGCTCCAGTTTTTGAGTCAATTCAGAGAACCATGAACGCGGATATCTACCGAGCGTTCTATGCCGATAACTGGCGCACCAGCCAGCGGGAGGCAGTCGAGGCTGTCTGTGCCGCAGAAGATACAAACCTATGGATTGCTATCGATGCAGATTCTATATTGGGCTTTGTCGCTGTCAAACTACATTTAGAAGACAGCATGGGCGAGGTCTATATGGTCGCCGTTGATCCAGCCGGTCAAGGTCGCGGCGTTGGCACCGCTCTGATAGAGTTTGCGCTTAACCAGATAAAAACTGCCGGGATGTCGATTGCGATGGTCGAGACTGGGGGCGACCCTGGCCATGCACCGGCTCGCCATACCTATGAGAAAGCAGGCTTCGAATGCTGGCCAGTGGCTCGATACTTCAAAAAGCTTTGAGGTCAGAACTTGGGAATATTCTTGTGGTCTATTCGGCTGCATAGCTGCCGGCTCAGGCAAAAATTAAAGCAACCATACAACTTATTCCCGTTTTAAGATTGATTAGCCTTCGATTAGAGGCTTAACTGTCCTAAGAAAAACCTGAATTGCTGTTGGGTTTGCCATATATAGTCCGTGGGGCTCCAGAGGTTTTGCAGCCCGTAGTCAATTAGCTGAGCTGGCACCAGACGATCGCGCCGCTCCACCAGCATCATACGCTCCAGTATCCAAGGATCGCGGGAATACTCTGGATGGCCTGAGAACACCAAGATATGACTGCCTAACATCCAGCCCAGATACTCCGTCACGCCGCTGGTGCCCAAAGACACCGCCCCCGCTGGGAGCTGAGTGATGCCGTCATTATGATGTACCTGGATCGCGTAAGAGGCGCGATCGCCGCCAAAGTACTGCCGGGCCGCCTGACTCAGGTTAATCGTTACCACCGATAGCTCAGTGCCGGGGGGGTTGCGCTCCACTTTGCCTCCCAGGGCCTGGGCTACAATTTGCGGCGCAAATGAAAACCCCGACATCCGAATTTGGCGCTGGTGATAATCTCGAATCACCTCTTGTACGTGCAGTACCCAATCATCTGAGTCATAAGCGCCGCTGGCCGAGCCAGAAATCACAATGCCGTCCAGTTCTGCCAGCTCTGTATCGGTGGGATAGTGGGCCTGGCGGGGCTCGTACTTAATCAGCTCTACCTGGGTTAAATCGACACCGCCCAGATCTTCTGGCTGGCTCTTGTCACACACCTCATCAAAGAGCTGCCGGTGCATATCGTAAAAGCCATCCGGGTAGCGCTCTAGGATTTCGGGTGCCCACCAGCGCAGATCGTCAGTGCCGACATCGAAGCTCGCAAGACGTAGAGTTTTGGAGGGCATTGGGATGAAAGGG
>JBCDFX010000249.1:0-6345 GCA_039177155.1 Cyanobacteria bacterium P01_H01_bin.119 | reverse complement strand
TGCTGGCTAGCCGATTCAATCGCGCTGTTGTAAAGCGCCAGGGCTCGATCTGGCTGTCCCTTCACCCGAGCAATTTCTGCGGCGACTAAGTCAGCCTTATGCTGATAGTTCATAGGCGCGTGGGAGGCCCAGTGCATCAGCTTTTGATGGTTTTCGGTAACCTTTTGCAAGGTTTCGGTCTGCCTCTCAGCAGGCTGTTCCAGATATTGGGTTAGGCGAATCAGCGCATCGTAGAAGTACAGCAGCACCTGTTCGATGGCTGCGGTCACACCGGGTAGAAACTGATAGGCCAGTTTAGCCTGGGCTAGGGCTAAATCATAATCGCCTAGCCAGTAGGCCACCATCATCTTGTGACAGTGCAGCTCATAGCAGCCCAAAAGATTGCCTGTGGCCTGGTATTGGGCCAGATTATCTGCTTCGCTGTAGTACTCTCCAGTGATGGTTAGGGGGTAGGCTACGGAATCGCTTGTTAGCAGCGTTACCACCTGCATTTGCAGAGCAATTAAATTGGCCGCAGCAGCCTGCTTAATTTGGCTTACAAGCTGATAAGACTCATGCAGCCGTTCGAGTAAATCCGTCAGATTATGGCCGGTGAGATAGAGAAAATGCACATCTCGCCAGTAGCACCAGGCTACAAACTCCCAGTCTCCGGTTTCTAAGCCAGCCTGTAAACTGCGCTGAAACAGGGGCAGGCTCTCGTGGGGATGGCAGCACCAGGGATTGATAAAGTTTGCAACCAGGAAGATTACCCGATTTTTTAGAGGCTGGCCTGGGCTGGTTTCCGTTATGGTCAAAGCGGATTTGCCCAACTGATATCCTGTGGTGATATCGTTGACCACCCCGCACATCAGCAGTCCGTAGCTGGCGTAGGCAAAGCTGGAGAGAGGGGCGTTGCCCTTCTCTAGAGAACGCTTCACCATGGCCGTAATCAGCAGGATGTAGAGGGGGGGCCGAATAATATAGGCCGAAGATGCAATCTGGCCTATCACCTGCATCGCCGTCAGCGCTCCCGGCTCTACCATAGGCGGCAACTGGTCTAGGTGGGAGATATCCTGCTGGGCCACCAGCTGGGCCGTTGCCATCAGCGCTGCGCCCACGTCATCCTGGCTGGGCTCCCTGGGCAGCTTGATATCAAATAATGCCAGAACGTCTAGCCCCAGGGCGATCGCTTCTGCCAGTCGCTTTTGGGCGACATAGGTGCGCAGTTGAATATCGTAGGCCGCTGCCTGCTCAAAGGGAGACTGGGCCTGGGCTAACAGAGCGCGGATCAGGCGATCGCTGGCGTCAAACTCTCCCACCAAATAGGCCAGTTCAGCGTTGACTTGATACAGCGCTAGGGCCAGGGCACGATCGCACGGCTCGGCGCCACTAAGTAACTCTAGGCCGACTTTGGCATAGTCGTAGGCTGGGCGGTAGGCAGCGGCTCGCTTCGCTTTGGCCGCAGCTTGAAGATTGAGATCGGCTAGGGTGGCCGGCTCAATCAGCGTGCGGGCAATGGCGATTCCCGCATTGAGCTGGTTGACAATGTCAAAAATCACCTCGGAGCGACGCTCTTTGGGCGTTGACTGCAGCATAAGATGGCCAAGCCGGGCGTGAATATCGGCTCGCTCTACGGGCTCAACTAGAGAATAGGCCGCCTGATGGATACGATCATGCAAAAATCGATACACCCAGTGGGTCGAAGAGGCAGAAGCATTTTGCCAGTCTTCTTCGGTGAGAGACAGGGTGGTTTGCAGCTCAAAATTCAGCGGCAGCACCATACTCTGCTGGAGGGCAGGCATTAGGCTTTGGGCCAAACTCAGGGGAGATTGATCCACGATGGGAGCCAAAGTCTGCAAATCAAAGCGGGTGCCAATACAGGCCGCGATTTTGAGCAGAGTTTGGGTTTGCGGTGCCAGCTTCTTTAAATTGCTAACAATTAGATCAATCAGGTTCAAATCGGTGATGCCCACCGTTTGGATCCGGTCGAGATCCCAGCGCCAGATGCCCTGATTAAAGTCAAACTGCAGCTGCTCCTCGTCGTAGAGGGTTTTGAGCATTTGAGCGACAAAAAACGGGTTGCCCTGGGTTTTTTGGTGCAGCAGCTTGGCGAGGGATCTCAGCGCCCGGGGGTCGCTCTCCGGCATGGCATCGCTCATCAATGTCAGCACGGTATCTGATGAGAGTGGGGTAACCGCCAGCTCCACGGGTGAATAGCCCTGGGCCGCGATCGCATTTAGGGTAGAGAGCAAAGGATGTCCGGGCGCGACCTCATTATCGCGATAGGCACCAATGAGCAGCACATGGGCCCGAGCCTGGGATGTGGTCAACCGGGAGAGCAGCTCTAAAGAGGCCAAATCGGCCCACTGTAAATCATCCAAAAACAGCACCAGCGGGTGATCTCGGCGAGCAAACACCTGAATCAGCTCGGCAAACAGGCGAATAAATCGGTTTTGGGCCTCGGTGGGCGGCAGATCCGGCACCGGTGGCTGCGTACCCAAGATTAGCGCCAGCTTAGGAATCACTTCGATAATGGCCTGGGCAGAGTTGCCTAAAGCCGCCAAAATCTTGGCTCGCCACTGCTCAAGCTGGGCCGTCTTTTCCGTCAGCAGCTGCTCTACTAAAGATTCAAAGGATTGTCGTATGGGCGTGTAGGGAATGTCTCGCTTGAGCTGATCGGCTTTGCCCGCAATAAAATAGCTGCGGGACTGGGTCACCGGAATTTGAATTTGATTGACCAGGGAGGACTTGCCAATGCCCGACTGCCCGGTGACCAGCACGATCTCAATTTGACCTTGCTCATCCCCGTGCTGCACGCGCTCAAAGCTGGCCAGCAAATTTTTGACCGCCTGCTCACGGCCATAGAGCTTTTGGGCAATGCGGAGCTGGCCGGAGCGATCGTGACGACCGATTTCAAAGGCTTCAATTTGCCCCCGCTCGGTCAACTGTTGGCGGCACTGTTCCAAATCAGCCTTTAACCCAAAGGCGCTTTGATAGCGATCTTCGGCATTTTTAGCCAGCAGTCGATGGACAATATCTCTCAGAACGGGAGGAATGCCTGGAACCAGCTGGGTTAGCGATCGCGGATTTTTAGCCAGATGACAATGCACCAGCTCAATGGGATCTTGAGTATCAAAGGGGCGCTGGCCGCTTAGCAGCTCGTAAAACATCACCCCCAGGGAATAAAAATCCGTGCGGTAGTCCAGGCTGCGGCTCATCCGCCCGGTTTGCTCCGGTGAAATATAGGCCAACGTTCCCTGGAGATGCTGTGGATTAGTGCCGCCGTGCTCCTCCCGCGCCAGCATCGAAGAGATGCCAAAGTCGGTGATTTTGACCTGCCCCGTATGAATATCGATAATGACATTCGAGGGCTTTAAATCTTTGTGGATCACCCGGTGGCTGTGAAGCTGTCCTAAGGTATCCGCGAGCTGAATAGCGATATTCAAAAATGTGCCTAGAGGCGGCACCTGCCGGGCCAAGTTTTCCCGCAGGGATTCATGGCCGAACGCTTCCAAAATCAACGCCAGACCATTGCGATATTTCTCCATGCTGTAAGCCCGCACTACGCCGCCTAGGTTTAGGCTGCTAACCAGCTGATACTCGTGGCGTAGCTTAGCAATATCGGCCAGATCCGGATACTGCTCCTTGAGCAGTTTAATCACCACAGGCACGCGATCGCTCTGCCGAACACCCCGGCAGACATCAATCTTCGGCCCCTGATGAATAATTTCAGCGATCGCGTAGTTGGGTAAATCGAGCATGAAAACGATAACAACCTAAAAAGGGGCATCCAGCATCGATGCTGGCACCCGGCCTAAACTTTCAGCGCTGCAATAGGAGCGTGCCAGCCTTACGCCCAGTTTTAAACCAGGCTTTGATGGGGAAAATAGCCAGGAACAAACGGCACAGAAACGCAATCTAAGTGCTAACACCAGAATTCCCAAATTCTGCCCCAAATTTTGCCTGACATCCTGGGTTAATTCACGGAGGTAACTTGCTCGGATACTGCCTCTGAACCCTAGCCTGGTGCTGCCCAACAAACAGTTAGCTTTACAACCGCTTTCCCAGAATCCAGGAATCTCTTTCCCCAATAATGGTCTTGCCGTAGGCTACATTAAATTCCTGCTTAAGAATAGCCCGAGCGGCCTGCATACTCGACATTACCGTGGCCTCAATACAGCCCGCGTTGTAAGTATTGTCGATCCAGTCTCCGGTTAAATACAGGTTATCAAACCCAGACTCATCAGTTTTAAGCCGAAAAATACCGCTACCGGGCAGCGCCATCACATAGCGCTCCGTCGGAAAAATATTAATCCGCCAGTATTGAGACTGGAATCGCTCCTTTAGCCCGCTCTGGTCGGGCACCAAATCAACCAGAAGCTGGGGATCAAGCCCTCGAGGATTGTCCGCCAGGGTGCCCTCAGGCCACAGAATACCAATATCGTTGCGCAAAAACTGCAGCGTGCGCTGATCTACCTCGGCTTGGGCCTGGGCCGGGAAGTTGGTCTGATCGCGGGGCGGCATCCCCGGATCGGCAATAACCCCAGTAAAGTAAGACAAATTATAGGGCGTGCGATCCACCGGCCAGTTTTCCAGGGGCAGCAGGTGGGTCATATCGGAGTAGGTGTCCAGGGGCTCTACATAAGATCCCACCACCGCATTGGCAAAAGGCCAGCCCAGTTGAGCCAGGGTCGGCGTCAACCAGAGCTGACCGCCCTGGGTTGGAACCGTTTGCACATTTTCAAACATGGCCTGCCATTTGGGCTGGGCGGCTGCAAGTTCGCCGCAGATATAGGGCAGCGCGGCCAAGGAAATGCCCAGCAGCACAATATCAAAATCTTCCCCGACTCTGAGGGAGTAAGTTTCTACATCTTCCCAACCCGACCAGAAAGACTCCAGGTTGATGTTGTTGTCTTTGAGAGTTTCCCCTTGCTCAATCTGATCGTAGAGCGGGGTGGTGGGCCAGCAGAGCAGTTCTTTGACCGTGATCAGCGGAGCGTACTCTTGGGTGGGATCTTTAAGGGTCACCTGACGACCCATCACGATTTCGTTGATAGCCGTCTTCTCGTCGTTTAGCCCCAGATGCTTCACCTCATGGAAAAACTCAAACTTGACGCCGCGATTTTTGAGCACCCGGTAGAGGGGCGTAAACACCACGTCGCCCATACCTCCCTGCATCTTCCACATAATGGAGCCGTTGTACTGAAAGATCACCGTGGCGGCAATCCGCACCGCGACGCCAGCGGCGAGCTGAGGATTGGTAATATCACCCTTAGGAAAAGAGTAGACCAAGTCGTAGAGAACCCGGACAAAGGCCGATTGCAGGGTTGTCGAGCGCGCCCCGTGTTTAGCCAACCATTCCCGGTAGTCTAAGTGATCAATAGAAGACAGGTCGCCGCTGTAAACAATGCCGTCTACCAGCAGGCCCCGAATATTTGCCAGGGCCAAATCTATTAGGGCTAGCCGCCAGCGACCTTCATAAACTTCGTCGGTATCGGGGGTTTGGCGGCGCTGGAGACGGCTGGCGAAGCGATCGAGCAGGTTAACCAGCAGGCTATCGTGATCTTTCTGATGCAGGCTGGGATTCTCGGGCAGCGCCTCGGCCAGTTGAATAGCCAGGTTAATCAGCAGGGATTCACCAGTAGCGTCGATCTCTTGCAGCTTGTCGGGATCATCGACCACGCTGGCAAGCCAGGACTGCCAGCGGCGAGGGCGATCAATTAGCGATCGCAGCAAATCCGCCGGTAGCCGGAAAAACGCCTCGTCAAAAATGATCTCAATCAGCTCTTTCGTCACGTCAAACGCTTCAGCAAAATTTGCCAAAATCGTCGGCAAATCGCCGGGCTGGCGCGCCCGAATATCCTGCTGAATCTGGCGATAGTCCAGATACAGCTCAAATACAAACTTAAGGGTGGTGTAAATATGGCTCCACAGCGAGAAGTCGCCGCCCCCTTCCCAAGGCTTGAGCGAATTTCGAGGAAAGTCTAGCTCAATCGGATTCCAGTTTCCCTCAGCGTATTCCTGCAGCACAATCAAATCGTGGGGTTTAAAGGCATCTTCCACAGTGCTGTGGGGGCCATCGCCGCCCATCTCGGCATAGGCTTGCTCCATCACCCGAAAGGCGTTTTCGTAGAAGCCAAAGAAAATATGCAGCCCGTGCTCTTCGATCCGATACGTCGGTTCACTATAGCCTTCAGGAATGGCCATATTGCGACCGCTGGCCCCCTTGCCCCCCAGCCGCCAGCCCAGTTGATACACGGTAATGTCATACAGGCCGTCCCAGCCGGGCTGGCTGGTGAGTTCGAAGGCGGTGGTTAACGAGGCCATACCGCCGCCGAGGATAGCGATTTTTTTGCGAGTAGTGTT
>JBCDFX010000248.1:0-6387 GCA_039177155.1 Cyanobacteria bacterium P01_H01_bin.119 | reverse complement strand
GCCCATCGTTAGGTTGGCTGTCGTCCTGATAATCGGGGTGGTAATCGGAGTTTTGGCCATCGGCGAGCTGACTGACCAACTGGCCGAGAATAACGCGATCGCAGGTGGCCTGCACCGTCTCAGGGGCTAGGGCGTAGGGTCTGCCGCTGGTTAAGCTGTTAGCAAAATATTGAAAGCTCTGACGCAGCAGTGCCAAAGTAATTGTTGGCGGATGCTGGGCTAGTTCTCCTGTAGGATCAGGCTGGTTTAAATCTGCCGGCTCATGCCACTGCCAGCGGTAGTCGCTAAACCAGGTGAGAATGGCCTCAAAGCTGCGATCGCCAATAGAGATTTGGGGATAGCGCTGCTCCAGCGGATGGGGTTGAAACAGGCAGCCGCCCAGATAGGGAACGTCGCCAATCATTACGGCGATCGCAGCCGTCCGCTCTTCGGTCGGCAGGGCAATTCCCTGCAAACACAGGCTTTGGAAAAACTCTCTGTAAAAGCGGTCTGGCCCCCGCTGCTGACTCTGACCCAGCTTATTTTGCAAATACCAGGGGTCACCCCGATCGAGCCAGCCCTGCCCCTGAAGGAAAGCTAGCAAAATCAGTCGAGCTAGCACCACGGCAGCGTAGCTATCTCGATCCGCATCGGGTGCAGTCTTGGAGAAATGACTGGCAGAGGCTAATTTCCCTGGGCTATCGCAGCTGTCCATACCCTCAATATCAGCCGCCAGGGTGCGATGATGCGTCTGAAATTCACTAAACCATTGATAGCTGCGATCTGGGAGAGCCATAGCTAGCCCTAGTTTACGAAAACAGTAGACCAATGCCAACAATGGCAACGCCGACGCCGAGCACGGCCCGGCTACTGACGCGATCGCCCATCAGCGCAGCAATTGGCAGCACAAAGATAGGGCTAGTTGCGGTCAAAGTTTGAGCAACCCCGGTAGGGGCATACTTAAGCGCGGTCTGCTGTAGCCAAATGGCCAGATAGGTGCCGAAAAAAGCCGCGATCGCCACCGCGCTCAGCAGCCGCAGCGACCTCAGCGGTTTGAACAAAGGCTGCTTCTGCTTGACAGTTAAAAGCAGCACCAGCAGGGTGCCAACCCCCGCTGCTAGCCTAAGCAGCGTGCTCCATAGGGGATCGACTGCAGTATCCGCCAGGGCCGCCCGCGACAGCACCGCTCCGGTGGCCTGCCCCATGGCCGCCAGCAGTCCTAAACCAATAGATTGAAAGGAGGGGAGTTCACCGGTTCCCGTAACCTGAGGCACCCGCTCCGAAATCACCCAGCCGACCCCGGTTAGGGTCAGCCCAATGCCGATCCAAGCGTCTAGCGTAAGCTGCTCAGCCAGAAAAAATCCGGCTAGGATTGCCGCCATAGGCGGCGCTAGAGCCTCCATCAGAAGTGCTCGCCGTGGCCCCAGCCGGTTAACGGCTGCAAAATAAGCCGTATCGCCTAGCCCAATGCCGATTACGCCGCTGAGCATTAGCAGGGTTACCGCCCCAGGTTCTAGCCCGAGCGGTGCGGCTTGGCGCAGCCAAAGCGTCATTAAGATAAACGCGATCGCCAGACAGCCCTTAACAAAATTCAGCACCGAGGGCACCAAATGCCGCCCCAGTCTGCCAAAGATAACCGTTGCCATCGCCCATAAAAATGCGGCAACCAGGGCGGCTATTTCCCCTCGAAAGGTCAAAATTTGATCCAACAAGCCTTACCTCCCGCTGGCCCCATCGGGTCTCCTAATCTCGCGTCAGCGTAACCCATCCAGTACACTGTGAACGTAACTCGGTATGCTCGGCAATCCAACGGGTCGCACTGCGCAGTAAAGGTCGATTGAATGAAGAGATGGCTAATCCGCATCGGGCTGACGGTAGCGCTAGGGATCGTCTTAAGCGGATGCAGCCTGCTGTCAAAAAATCCGCCCCAGTCCATCATCGAAGCCGCGATCGCCCAGCAGGTTAGCCAAACCCAGCAGGCGCTGAACCAGCAGTTTAAGGCCAGCGCCAACGCCCCTACCGTGACCATCGACCGGATTGAAGTCCATCAGAGACAATCCGCAAAGGTTTCCAGCGGTATCCGCTACCAGATCACCGGTACCTGTGATTTAGAGATGATCTTTGGCGATCGCCGCATCCACAAAACTGCCCTGCCGTTTCAGGTCATTCTCCAGGCAGAGCCAGACTCCAACAACTGGCGGTTAATTCAATCCGAGTCCGTCTACAGCCGCCGCCAGGCCGGCTAAAGTGAAACGACAGTCAGATAGAGGTAGCACCGCCAGGCCGGTTCGGAAATGGCTCAGCGCTGTCAGCCATCTGACCAGCGCCATAAATCTATGCTGTGAAGTTTGCATAAAGCTGATCTATGGGCAACTGCAATGGTTCAAAAGCTGTGCGGTAATGCAGATAGCTGTTGGGCATGATAGTAAAGAAATCCAAACCTCAAATACCCGATGTCCACCCCCCGCATTGCCGCTATTATCTGCACCCACAACCGGGATGCCTATTTAGGCGCAGCCATCGATAGCCTGCTGAGCCAGGACTGTGATGACTACGAGGTGCTGATTATTGACAACGCCTCAACGGATAACACCAAAGCCGTTGTAGAAGCTCGCCTACCCCACCCCCAGATTACCTATCATTACGAGCCGATTCTCGGCCTCTCTGTGGCTCGCAACACGGGAGCCAGATTGGCAAAGGCCAATATACTGGCCTACTTGGATGATGATGCAGAAGCCAGCTCAAGCTGGCTATCCGCCTTGCTTAAAGGCTTCGATAAAAACGAAAAGCTTGCAATCGCAGGCGGCAAAGTAACGCTAATCTGGCCGCCTAATACCAGTCCTCCCGCCTGGATGTCCGCCGCGCTCTCCGGCAGCCTCGGAGCTTATGACTTAGGAGATGAAGTGGTTTATATTCAGCACCCGGGGCTGACCCCACGGGGCCTCAACTATGCTCTACGCCGCAGCTTTTTAGACTCCGTCGGCGGTTTCGATGCCAACCTGGGGCGCGTGGGCAAAAACCTGCTCTCCAACGAAGAGTTTCTGATGACTCAGTTTGCCTTAGAAAAAGGTTGGCACGTTGCTTACCTGCCCGATGCCCTGGCCGCTCACAATGTGTCTCCGGCCCGAATGAAGCGCTCTTGGCATCTCAGCCGCAGCTGGTGGCAGGGCATTAGCGAATGCTACCGCGAGCGGCTTATAGGTCGCACGGGCACAGGTCAGCTTAAACGAGGCGGAGAACGGCTATTGCGCGGTTTTTATAAAACCGTTAAGTACCTTGGCGACCCCGCCGAAAGCTTTGCCAACTTTGCTTACGCCTATGGACAAATTGGTTACCTCGCCAGCGCCATCGGCGGTATGGTTAAGCCGGCGCCGACCGATACCCCCTAGCCCTTAAAACCTTGATGTTCCCAACTGTTTAGTTTCGGTTAATTCAAAGATGCAGCCTGTTTTTACCGGCCGTCCGCTGATTTGCAACAAATTTGGGCATTCTTAACCCAGAGCACCTAACTCAATCATCTTCCCACCTGTTCGTCTGTTCTCTAATCCCCCTAATTTCCATGACTGTGGCATCCAAGATTCCTATCTCTGTCCTGATTCCGGCCAAAAATGAGGAAGAAAACCTCCCCGCCTGTCTAGAGAGTGTGGCTAGGGCAGACGAAGTGTTTGTGGTCGATTCTCAAAGCGAAGACCGTTCAGTAGAGATTTGCCAGCAGTTTGGCGCCAACGTCGTCCAGTTCCATTTCAACGGGCGCTGGCCGAAAAAGAAAAACTGGTCCCTAGAAAATTTATCGTTTCGCAACGACTGGGTATTAATTGTCGACTGCGATGAACGCATTACCCCAGAGCTGTGGGACGAAATCGCGATCGCTATTCAGGATAAAGCCCACAGCGGTTACTACCTCAACCGCCGCGTTTTCTTTTTGGGCAAATGGATTCGCTACGGCGGTAAATATCCCGATTGGAACCTGCGGCTTTTCCGCCACAGTCTGGGCCGCTACGAAAATCTAAACACCGAAGAAATCCGCAATACTGGCGATAACGAAGTTCATGAGCACGTGGTGATTGAATCAGGCGAAGTCGGCTACCTAAAAGAGGACATGCTGCATATTGACTTTCGCGATATGTATCACTGGCTAGCACGCCACAATCGCTACTCCAATTGGGAAGCCCGGGTCTATTACAACTTGCTCACAGGCATGGACGACGGCGGCACTATTGGTGCCAATCTGTTTGGGGATTCGGTTCAGCGCAAACGTTTCCTCAAAAAAATCTGGGTGCGGCTTCCCTTTAAGCCGCTGCTGAGGTTTGTGCTGTTTTATGTGATTCAACTGGGCTTTCTCGATGGTCGAGCGGGCTATATCTACGGTCGCTTGCTGAGTCAGTACGAGTATCAAATTGGCGTCAAGCTCTATGAACTTAAGCAGTTTGGCGGGCACCTTAACGTGCGCGGCCAGGCCCGAACCCAGCCAGCCGCTGCCCCAGAGCAGTCTCTGACTCAGGCTCAATCGGATGCCTAACCCTTTGCTGGCGGGGCTGCTATTGATTAACCATCCTTTATTTGCCTGCGATGAATTCCCCTCAGCCGCCACATGCTAAGGTCAGACCCACCGAAAAATCTGGAGCTGATATCTCATTAGGGATGCCCGCCCTGGTCGATTTGAGGCAATACGACCAGTCCTGGTATAACCCAGGTCGTCCCCGGTGGATGATTCTGCTGTGGTGGCTGGTTCAGGCGATCGCATTTCCTCTGACCCTGCATGCTCACCACAGTCCCCGGCGGGCCTTGCTAAAGCTCTTTGGAGCCAAAATTGGCAAGGGCGTTATTATCCGGCCCACGGCTCGATTTACCTATCCCTGGAATGTCGAAATCGGAGACCATAGCTGGGTTGGAGACGATGTGGTGTTTTACAGCTTAGACAAAATTCGCGTCGGCCAGCACTGCGTTATTTCCCAAGAGACTTACCTGTGTACAGGCAGCCATAACAGTCAAGATCCAGCCTTTGGTTTAAAGACAGAACCCATCACCATCGAAAACGGGGCTTGGATAGCGACCGACTGCTTTATTGGGTTGGGCGTCAGGATTGGGGCTAACAGCGTGGTTGGCGCTCGCAGCAGCGTATTTAGCGATTTACCATCCCAGCAAATTTGCCTGGGTTCCCCCTGTCGCCCGGTGCGATCGCGCGATATTTTTAAGCAACTTTAGTTGATATAGCGTTGGTCAGATTGCTTATCACATCCAGTATCGCTGGAGTGGTTGGGCATAAGAGCAATCTGACTGGCGAAAGTGTTTTGGTTTTTGTGTCAGTTATAGCCGTCGCCATATAGGTTAGGACATAAGCTTCAGAATGTGCTCCATTGCATCTCGCAGCGAGTCAAACTGGTCGAGGCACTTTCGGATGCGGCTTTTGAGCCAGGCCCAACAGTGCTCAATCTTGTTGAGGTCAGGAGAATAAGGGGGTAAGTACCAGACTTGGCAACCAGCTGCTTCCATCAGTTCTTCAATCCGTCCTCCTTTGTGGAAGGTGGCATTGTCAATAATCAGTTTCTGTCCTGGCCTGAGTGTGGGTATTAGACAAGTCTCTAGCCAAGTCTCGAAGACACTTCGGTTGCAAGCGCCCTCGATGGTGAATGGTGCGAGCAGATGACCGTTGCAGTAGGCCGCAATCATATTGACTCGGCCACTCCGTTGCCCTGACTTAAGGGCATACAACCGCTCACCTCTGAGGCTGTAGCCATAGGGATAGTCGTCACGCTGCTCCATGCCAGACTCATCGGCAAAGACCAACTGCTCTATGCCGACCGTTCCTAGTTGCTGCCGGAAGTCAGCGCGCTTATCTTCGTCTCGCTCTCGGTAACCATAGGTCTTTTTTTTCGCGTCATACCGACTCGCTTGAGTGCTCGTGAAATAGTGCGGTCGCTAATCTCACCTGGCCACAGCTCAGCTAACTCCTCCTGACGTTTGTCAGGATGGGCTTTGACAAAGGCTCGAAAGGCTTCCCAGTCCCTCACTTTGTGACCGTAGCCTTTGTGGTTGTGTGGACGTGGATGGAGGTCGCCTGTCTCTGAGCGCAGATGAAACCACTGGTCTATCGTGTTGCGACTGACGTTGAATACCTCGCTGGCCTCACTCTTTGGCATACCATCAAGTTCTATCGCTGCGACTACTCTGCACCGAAAGTCGTAACTGTAGGCTTTTGGCATCTGGATCGACCTCAAAGGTGTCAACCCTTACTATGACGTCCTAACCTTTGTGGCGGTTGCTATACCCCTCTTTAATCACTCTCGGAAGAGATAAAGCAGAATAAGAACAGTTTTGATAGGCGTTGATGACGATGTCTGCCCCGCGAACCGCTCGGCCTACTATTGGCTTTGTGGATCAGTACTGCCAACTCTATAGCGACCTGTT
>JBCDFX010000247.1:0-6424 GCA_039177155.1 Cyanobacteria bacterium P01_H01_bin.119 | reverse complement strand
GAACAGAACTGGACGCCCGTGGCGATTCCCCAGGCAAGTGCCCTAGAAAGTACCATCTACCCGGCCTATAGACCCTCTATTATTCCCCAGGGAACCTACCAAGGGTCGCCACCCGTACCACCAGCAGACTTAGATACCTGAGGTTGGCGAAACAGGGTGCTGACTCCAGTGGTCATATCGTAGCGATAGATCGCGGTAGGGCTGGTAAAGCTGGTAAAGCTATAGAAAGTTTCAGTGTCCTCACGTTTGCCGCTAAAGCCACCGGCTGAGCCAATGCCAGGTAGCTCAACGCTGCGGACAAAATCACCTTGGAGATCAAAGATTTTAATGGTGGTGTAGGCATCTTTAAGATAGTCGGCGACAAACTGATGGTTGAGTAAGCCCACGCTCTCCAGGGTTTCTTCGGCCTCAGGAATAATTTCTTGCCACTGCTGGGGGTCGGGGCGGGTAATATCAATTGCAATCAGTCGGCCCTTGGGAGCATTGGCGTCAGTGCGAAACCAGAAGGTCGTACCGTCGTTGTCCAAAAAGCTGTACTCGGCCTCAAATTCAGAGATAAGCTCAACCACTTCAGCGCCGGGCTCACTGAGATCTTTGTAAAAGACTAAATTGCGGGGATCGGTGCCCTTCCACACGGAGATAATCAGATAGCGACCGTCTTCACTAATGCTGCTGCCAAAACCCCACTCTTTTTGGTCGGGGCGGTGATAGATCAGGGTGTCCTCTGATTGAGGAGTGCCTAAGCGGTGGTAGTAGAGCTTTTGATAATAGTTGATGTCCTCGTATTTGCTGGTCTCGTCGGGCTCGTCGTAGCGGCTATAGAAAAAGCCTTGATGATCGTGAGTCCAGGCGGCACCGGAGAATTTAACCCATTTCAGATGGTCGTCCAAATCTTGGCCCGTTGCCACATCGCGCACGCGCCACTCTACCCAGTCGGAACCAGAGGCCGACAGCCCGTAGGCCAGGTAGGCACCGTTTTCGCTGAGGGCGATGCCGCCGAGGGCAACGGTGCCATCCTCAGAGAGGGTATTGGGATCGAGTAAGACAGTTGGTTCGGCATCTAAAGTTGGCAGGGTGTAAAGGACGCTCTGGTTTTGCAGGCCGTCGTTTTTGGAGTAAAAGTAGCGATCGCCCTGCTTGTAGGGAATCCCGTAGCGCTCGTAGTTCCACAGCGCTTTTAGGCGCGTTTGCAGGCTGCTGCGCCGGGGCAGCTGCTTAAGATAGCCAAAGGTCACCTGATTTTGAGCTTCAATCCACTCACGGGTGGGCGCACTGCGGGGATCTTCAAGCCAGCGGTAGGGATCTGGCACGGTCATGCCGTGGTAGCTGTCAACCTGGTCGCTTTTAGTAGTTTGGGGATAGTGAAAGGGGGCCATAACAGATGCGGTGTAGTAAAGTCGATGGGCTGATTAACCGATGATGCGCTCTAGAATTCAACATTGTCTGGCGTCCGGGGAAAGGGAATAACGTCGCGGATATTCGTCATGCCCGTCATAAATTGGATCAGCCGCTCAAAGCCGAGGCCAAATCCAGCGTGGGGAACGGTGCCGTAGCGGCGCAGATCGAGGTACCACCAGTATTCTTCTGGGGGGAGCCCTGCGTCTCTAATACGGCGCTCTAGCACATCAAGGCGCTCTTCCCGCTGGGAACCGCCAATGATCTCGCCCACTTTTGGGGCCAGCACGTCCATGGCGGCGACGGTCTTTTTATCATCGTTGAGCCGCATATAAAAGGCTTTGATCCCGACGGGATAATCGGTAACGATAACGGGCTTTTTGAAATAGTCTTCTGCCAGATAGCGCTCGTGTTCAGACTGTAGGTCAATGCCCCACTCAACGGGGAACTCAAATGTTTTGTCGGTTTTCTCCAGCAGGGCGATCGCCTCGGTGTAGGTAATGCGCTCAAACTCATTGTTGATAATGTTGTCCGCCGTCGCCAACACCGAATCATCAATGCGCTGATTGAAAAACGCCATATCCTCCGGGCAGTGAGCCAGTACAGATTTGAAGATGTGCTTTAGAAAGGCTTCGGCCAGGGCCATGTTGCCCTCCAGGTTGCAGAAGGCCATCTCTGGCTCAATCATCCAGAACTCGGCCAGATGCCGAGAGGTATTAGAATTTTCTGCCCGGAAGGTGGGACCGAAGGTATAGACATTGGTAAAGGCCAACGCCATAATCTCCGCCTCCAGCTGACCGCTAACGGTGAGATAGGTGGGCTTGCCAAAAAAATCCTGGCTATAGTCCACGCGGTTGTCTGCGGTTGTGGGCACGTTTGCCAAATCTAAGCTGGTGACCGCAAACAGTTCTCCGGCTCCTTCACAATCGCTGGCCGTCAAAATCGGCGTATGGGCCCACAGAAAATCGCGCTCCTGGAAAAATTGATGCACCGCCGTAGCACAGGCGTTGCGAATACGAAAAACAGCGCCTAGAGTATTGGTGCGCGATCGCAGGTGACCAATCGTCCTTAAAAATTCAAAGGAATGTCGCTTCTTTTGCAGCGGATAAGTTTCGCTATCGGCTTCTCCAAATACGCTGACCGCAGTGGCCTGAAGCTCCACCCGCTGGCCCTTGCCGGGGGACTCCACCACACTGCCCGAAAGTTCTACTGAAGTCCCGGTTACGAGCTGTTTGACAATATTTTCGTAATCCGGCAGCGTGTCATTAATAATGGCCTGTAGCCCCGCCATAGATGAGCCATCGTTAACTTCGACAAAGGTAAATCCCTTAGAGTCCCGCTTTGTGCGGACCCAGCCGCGCACGGTTAAGGCGTCACCGGGTTGAGCAGACTGGAGAACGTGTTTTATCCGTTGGAGGGCCATGGCTTAACTCTGTGCTTTTTATCAAGGGTACAAGACCCTAAACCCATCCGATTTGGAAACTGGAGTTTTAAGGCAAAAGTCAGCGATCTAGATGCGGTCGGGGTACGGGCCAAAACGATTTATCCAGCACAGCTTTTTAGCACCCAGCCTAAAATCAGACCCAGGCCACCAAAACGAACAATTTGCCAAAACGGTTCCTTGAGCTGCCCCCAGCGGAATAGCTTGCTCTCCAAGGTCGCTTCTAAGGTTTCTATCTCGCTCTGAATGGCCAATAGCTCTGCAGCCGGCAAATCGGACGGCTGCCGTTGACTCTGGAGCTGATCCCACCGAGTTTGAGCCCGACGAATAGCCACATAGCGACGCTTAACGTCTCGCAGCGATTGGTTGACTGCGCGCAGGGACTGCTCAAATTCGGCGATCGCCTGCGGAGACAAACCAGGGGAGGCAGCAATTTTTCGACTGTGGTTATCCTGGGTCACGGTTGTCCTAAGTCACGGTTGTCTTAAGCTACGGCTGTCAGCAGGCGATCCCCATCATTTTGACCAAATCGCTTATCCCGCTCAGTACCACCGGAGCTGCGACACAAGGTCAATCTGACCTGCAACCTGCCCTAACCGTTCGGCGGGTTGCGATATCAGTGAGTACTATTAAAAAAGCTCACCCTTAGCTTACAAGCATTGCTTAATAACGATGACATCTTCTCTGCCGCCCGTATCTCCCCTGCCCTCCGCAGGAGCACCCGTGCCAGACGACCCCATGCTAAAAGACCTGCAGCAGTATGATCCCCAACAGCTGGCTCAGGCGCTGGCGGCAAAGCTGGCGATCGCTCCCCAAGACTGGCACCGCCTCAACCGCAATCGAACCGTGCGAGCCCAAGAACAAATTGCAGCCGCTTTGGTGTATCTGCTCAAATCAGACCCAGCAGAGGCGCTCCCCAGACTGCAGCAGGCCGTTGGCTGGCTGGATCGCTCTATTGTTGCGCCCCCCTGTCCAAACCACGGCCAGCCTAAAAATTAAGCGTCATTTGCCCCGGTCACTGGGCTCTTGAGTCGTCTAGCGCTTGGTTCATATCAATTTCCCAGCTTTCGCTATATTTGGCTGGCTTTATCCCCAAGGGAAACGCTGTGAGAGCGACTCCGCGGTTCGGCCTAAGGCAAAAGTGGATTTCGTGCCCAGCGACGGATTCGCTTACACAGATGCAATTCGCGCCCCTCACTGGTCCAGTGAACCTGGTCAAAAATCTGGCGCATAAGATACAGACCCCGACCGCAGTCACCGACACATTTATCGGTAATCTCAGCGTGGTGGTTCAATTGTGAGGCGCAGCTTCCCGGCGGACTAAAACCATCGCCCTGATCAGAAATAATCCACCAAAACTGCTCGTTGCGAGTGGAATACCGAACCAAAACAGACTTTGCGGGATCAAGCTGATTGCCGTGCTTTGCGGCGTTTACCAGAGCCTCCTGCAAACCCAGGCGCACTTCAGAATGCCACCTAGTCGGCACAGGCGCAATTAAAAGCTCAAGAATCGGTTGGAGATAAAGCGTAGACGGAAAACTTAATGTCGCCCATTTTTGCTCAGCAGAAGAGGGTGCAACCGCAACCATTCGTTATCCTCCGCAATTGGTTTGGCTTACTGTTTTCACGATGCCCGTATCCCCGATTTTAAGTTCACGATTTCAAGACAATGCTCAATAAAATCTCAACTTGCGAGCTGATGATTGATTGACGCACCGTTAACAACCGTTTCTGATAGGCATTATCTATGGGTGTTACTTGCAGACACACTATTGTTCAAAATCGGTGAGCCAGATACAGAATTCATCATTCAACTGGTTGTCACCCTCGCTATCTTCGAAAAATTTTGTGCGTTGACTGTCACGTTGAGAGAACTTTGAGAAGCACCTGTGACATTCTCTCTGAGGTTAAGGCGTAGCCTATCTGCCAACATCAAAAACCTGACATTCACTTAATGTCACTGGATGTAATTACCACGGATTAAAACTCTCTGTACCCCAAGCAGCGATGAGCGCTATTAACGTGTGGGCTGAGAGAGTTATCAGACTACAATGCTCCCTGATCAGTAGGAACACTCGAACAACCAGGACCACTAGATCAGAAGATCCATTGCGAAACCGCAGTAGCGATTAGCATATTCCAACTAGCGACAATCTTTCTAAGCGCAGCTCTTTTTTAACTTTCAACTTTTTATATACAGCGATTATATCAGAGTCTTCGACAGAATTACGGATACCCTGGCTGGTTATAGCGAGTGGACAGAATCGCGGTTCTAAATTATTTAACGTTAGCGACTAGCTGCGGTCAGGATAAAGCCCTATATTTCGCAACTTTTGAATCAGCAACTGCACTTCAGCGCAGAATGATCTAAAAAGACCACAAAACACAAAGATTGCAAAGTATTAAGAATTATTAGAACAGGCTCGCTTACTTTTGACTTTTATGAAAATTTATTCCGCTTGTCGTGACGAATAAATTTTTAATTAATTAAAAGGTTCTTAGGCAGCTTGCGTTCGGTTTTGCCCGGCGGTAATTTACCGTTTGGGCTGACGATACCACTTTGCCAGGGTGGCGGGGGGCAAGCCCAGTAGATAAGACAAAATTAAAATTTGATTCAGCAAGGTCGTTCTAACAACACCCAACTTTTGCCAGCGGCGGGCTGAGGTTTGCACTGAGGCAGGGGCAACGGCAATTTTTCCTCGCTGCTTGAGCTGGCGCACCATTTCAAAGTCTTCCATGATGGGCATTTCTGGAAATCCACCCAGATTATGAAACACTTGGGCGCTCATAAACAGTCCCTGATCGCCGTAGGGCATTTGCAATAGGCGCGATCGCCAACAGACACCCCGCTCCACCCAGCGCAGCCCCAACTCTGAACCGCGTATCTTAAGGGTAAACGCACCCGCTGTAACCCCTGAAAGGTTCAGCGTTTGCTGGATTTGGGCGGCAAAGTCCTCCGGTAGCCAGGTATCCCCGTGCAAAAAAAGCAGAGACTGGCCCGTGGCCGCTTGGGCACCAATATTCATCTGGCGGGCGCGGCGGGCTGCGTGGGTTTGTAGGACTGGCAAAGCGCGATCGCGGACTTTCTTGACTGTATCGTCCTGGCTGCCCCCGTCAACGACAATCACCTCGATGGAGAGCGCTGAGGCTTGAATCCCCAGCATCAGGCGATCTAGGGTTTTATCAATAATTGAGGCTTCATTCAGCAAGGGTAAGATAACCGACACATCATGCTGGGGCTGACCGCTAGAGGCCTGCACTCGCTCCCACAGCGGCAAATCTTCTGGATAATCCACATCGTTTAAGACATCTAAATAGGCCAGCGCAACACTGTGAGCGACTGCCGCTGCCTGAGTCTGCTGCAGCACGGCCTCTGTGCCCCAGGCGATAGCCTGAAACAAGGACGGGACTGCTCGATTAAGCCCAATCAGGTAGTACCCCCCATCGGTAGCCGGGCCAATCACGCCAGTTGCGCCGTGCAGATGCTCAAAGGCTTGAATCAAATGGGTTTGATTTAGCTCCGGACAGTCGATGCCCACCGCGATCGCCCGCTCAATACCTTCAGCAAATGCTGCCTCAAAGGCGCGG
>JBCDFX010000246.1:0-6429 GCA_039177155.1 Cyanobacteria bacterium P01_H01_bin.119 | reverse complement strand
CTATTCTCTAAAAAATGTCACAATAAAGGACTGCAAGCGTCGCATCAATTCAACACTGCATCGATTCAATTCTATGGTTCAAATCCCGCCGTTCTTACCACATCGTGACCTTCGGCTGTCAAATGAACAAAGCCGACTCCGAACGCATGGCCGGCGTGCTAGACAGCATGGGACTGGCGGCAGTTAATGATCCCAGCAAGGCTGACGTGGTGCTGTATAACACCTGCACCATTCGCGACAACGCCGAGCAAAAGGTTTATTCCTACCTGGGACGGCAGGCCAAACGCAAACAGGAGCATCCGGAAGTTACCTTAGTAGTTGCTGGGTGCGTAGCCCAGCAAGAAGGCGAAGCGCTGCTGCGCCGAGTGCCAGAACTCGATTTAGTAATGGGGCCGCAGCATGCTAATCGTCTGGAAGATTTGCTCACCCAGGTGTTTGATGGCAATCAAGTGGTGGCCACAGAGCCGATCCACATCATGGAAGATATCACCAAGCCTCGCCGGGATAGCGCGGTTACGGCCTGGGTAAATATCATCTACGGCTGCAATGAGCGCTGCACCTACTGTGTCGTCCCTGGCGTACGCGGAGTAGAGCAATCGCGCACCCCAGGAGCGATTCGCGCCGAAATGGAAGAGCTGGGTCGGCAAGGCTATAAAGAAGTGACGCTGCTGGGCCAGAATATTGATGCCTATGGCCGAGACCTGGGCGGCAGCACTCCAGAAGGTCGTCACCGCCACACGCTGACGGACTTGCTCTACTTTGTTCATGACGTGCCGGGCATTGAGCGAATTCGATTTGCCACCAGCCATCCCCGCTATTTTACCGAGCGGCTGATTCGGGCCTGCGCGGAGCTGCCTAAGGTGTGCCAGCATTTCCATATTCCTTTTCAGTCTGGGGATAATCAAGTGCTAAAGGAGATGGCACGGGGCTATACCCACGAAAAATATCGCGGCATTATTGAGACCATCCGCCGCTATATGCCTGATGCTGCCGTCAGCGCTGATGCGATTGTTGGTTTTCCGGGAGAAACAGAAGCCCAGTTTCAAAACACGTTAAAGCTGGTAGAAGAAATAGGCTTTGATCTGATCAATACGGCTGCCTATTCTCCTAGGCCCGGTACACCTGCTGCCCTTTGGCATAATCAGCTCGATGAAGTCACTAAAAGCGATCGCCTTCAGCGGCTCAACCATTTGGTGAGTACCGTGGCCGCCCGGCGTTCTCAGCGCTATGCCGGCAGAGTTGAGCGCGTGCTGGTTGAAGATCAAAACCCTCGGGATCCCAATCAGGTGATGGGACGCACCGACGGTAATCGTCTCACCTTTTTTAGCGGTGATATTGCGACCTTAAGGGGCCAAATCGTACCCGTTAACATTACCCAAGTTCGCGCCTTTAGCCTAACGGGAGAAGCGCTGTTGCCTGTGGCCAGCTCGATTGCCTAGTACCGCTATGCGGAATTCAAAATTTAGAATTCAAAACTAAGGCAGAGACAACTTGGAGGATTAAGCATCGTCTATAATCACGCCCCAAAACTCTAGGAGCTGCTCGGCTCGGCTGGCCCCTTCTGTGTTTTCCTGATTGCGGTAGAGGTCTTTGGCAATGCGAAGCTCAGCAACGGCTTGAAGTTCCCATCCTTGTCCATAGAGCGCCAGGGCAAGGTTGTAGCGAGCACCCGGGTTGTTGGGCAGTGCCCTAACTAAGCGGCGGTAGGTGGCGATCGCCCGTAAGTACTGCTCATTTTCTAGAAAGACTTCGCCCGCAGCTGCTTGAGCCGGAATCAGCGTTGGATCAGCGTCAGCGGCGCGCACGTAGTAGGGTTGGGCTCGCTCGGTTTCGCCGCGATCGCTTAGAATTTGCGCCAATCCTAGCAGGGCTTGGGCATTATCAGAGTCAATAGCCACAGCCTGGCTGTAAGCATCGTAGGCGCAGTCTGCGTCGCCCTCAGTCTGACAAATTTCGCCTAGTCCCTGATAGGCCGAACCGCTGGGGCGAATTTGCAGCGATCGCTCATAGGCATCACGGGCATCGTCATAGCGCTCTTGAAGCACATAGAGATTGCCCAAGGCTTCAATAGCTTCACTGTTGCGAGGATCACGGGTTACTAGCTGCTCATAAGTCTCTAATGCCCCAGCGTAATCTTCTTGCTGAATGAAAATGCCTCCCAATCCCAGATAGGCATCGGCTTCGGCGGGTGCCATGCGAATTAGCTCTTGGTAAACGGCAGTGGCTTCTTGTAGAGACCCGCTGCTCACCAGACTAAAGGCCAGACCGTAGCGGAACGGCACATTGCGAGGATCGAGATCGATAGCTTGGCGGTAGGCCGCGATCGCAGCCTGATAGTTAGCCTGCTGAATTTGTAAGTATCCAATACCTGAATAAATTCGGGGGTTTTCAGGGTCGATTTGACTCGCCTGTTGATAGGCCGCGATCGCGCCCGCATAGTCTCGTCGATCGATATTTTCTTCGGCCTGACGCAGCAGTTCACCCAGCTGCTCCTTTGCTTCGTCAGAGAGATGGTCATAGGCGTCGTCCTGGGCTATGAGTAAGGGTGGGTCGCTCAGGGTTGCCAGTGGCCGCTCTTGAATGGGCCCATCGACAAACCGTTGAATCCGGCTAGGGACTGTTCTATAGTCAGCTTGTTTGCCATCGGCTTGCCCCACTGTTGCGGCTTTGGCAGGCAGCGAACCAACGGCAAACCCGACACTGCCAGAGGCGACCATTAGAGCAACCAGAACTTTCGCAATCACAGACATTTACCTCCTAATTAACCGCCTGGGGCAGCTCAGACCGACACCAGGGAAATCACCAGATGCGATGAGCCGATACAGGCCAGTCTCAATGTAAGAAAATTGACTTGGATCCGATTAATGATCATATCAACAACTGACATCCTTCAAGACCAGGAAATTCGTGAATATATCGGCGTTGTAACCGCTGAAGTTGTCTACGGCAGCAATGCCCTGCGAGATTTTTTTGCCGGCATCCGCGACATTATCGGCGGACGCACGGGTGCTTACGAACGGGTGTTTGAGCGCGGCCAGCGAGAAGCCTTAGAAGAGCTGGAAAAGCGCGCACAGCGAATGGGAGCCGACGCGGTGATCGGCGTACAGGTGACAACGGGCACCATCAATGTCGATGAGTCGGGAGTTCTAATGCTGATTACGGCGACCGGAACCGCGATCGCCCTGGGCTAACTCAAAGTCAGCTTATTATTCGTAGATGTACTGCAGGCCGAGATGGTGTTGCAGCACGGCAAAAAGCTTTTGAACTTTAAAGGGTTTTGACACAAAATCATCGCAGCCAGCGGCTCGAGCAGCCGCAATTTGCTCCGGACTATCCGTTGCAGAAATCGCCACGATTAATGCTCTGCTGACGTCGGGGGAGGTCGCGGCATCTTCCTGTTGGCGTTCGGCCTGGCGAATATATCCCATCGCCGTATAGCCATCGAATTTGGGCATTCTCAAGTCCATCCAAATAACGTGGGGCTGCCAGTCTTGCCACTGGGCGATCGCATCCTGTCCGTTCTTAGCTTCTCGAATTTCAAACCCCGGAATTGCCAAAATCCGCTTTAGCAATCGTCGGTTAATTAAGCTGTCGTCTACCAGTAAAATGCGATAGGTGCCCTGCTCGGCCCGCAGCCCAACAACCCTGGCGGGAATAGCAGGCGTCTGGTTGGTAGGCGCGATCGCGTCTACGACCTCCGCCTGAATATCAAACATAAACCGACTGCCCTGCCCAACCTGACTCTCAACCGTAATGCTGCCGCCCATCAGGGCGACAAATTCCCGGCAAATCGCCAGACCCAAGCCCGATCCCCCGGCATCTTTGCCCGCCTCTGTTTGCGCAAACGGCTCAAATAGATCGGACTGGTCTTTGAGGGGCACCCCTAGGCCCGTATCACTAATAGAAAACTGAAGCTGAATCTTCGTCCCCTGACTGGATGATTTAGCCGGGATCGCACTAACGCCTAAGGTAATATTGCCTTGCTCTGTAAATTTAACAGCGTTATCTAAAAGGTTAATCAGCACCTGGCGCAGCTTAGTATCATCGGCCCGGATAGCGCAGGGCAGTGCCGGCGAGCAGTCTAAAGTAAAGTGCAGTCCTTTCGCTTCGGTTCGCAGTTGAAATAGAAGCTGCACATCCTGTATTAATCGATCAATTCGAACCACGGTGGGATTGAGGCTAACGCGTTTTGCCTCCAGACGGGATAAGTCTAGAAGCTGATTGATAAGCGTCAGCAAATACTCACCGTTGCGGTAAATGGTGTTGACGTACTGCCAAGACTCATCTGCTTGGGGAAAATGCTGCTGTAGCACCTGAGCAAAGCCTAAAATGGCATTTAGCGGCGATCGCAGCTCATGGCTGATATTGGCAATAAACGTAGTTTTGGCCCGTGCTGCGTCCTCAGCGACCTCTTTAGCCAGTCGCAAATCGGTTTCAAACTGCTTGCGCTGGGTAATATCGCGCACCACAATGAGCACTTCATCAAGTTCGTAGGCGACTACACGAACTTCTTCAATGCGAGCCTGGCCGCCGGTCGAGGGCAGCGTTTGCTCATAAACTTGAATCTGACGGGTGCCTAGCGCCTGGTCGATCGCCGCCATCCGCTGCTCAACCAAATCGGGCGGCAAACTGACCACTACCGATGTTCCCTCTAGGTTTTGCAGTGAGCGGAAATTCTGAGTCTGCTGATTCTTCCATGTTTTGGAGCGAGCGCTGGCCCACACTTCTAGATAAATCCCCTGCCGATTGACTCGCATCATTAAATCGGGCAGAGCACTGATCAATCCTTTGTACTTTGCCTCACTTCGCCTCAGCGCCAGCTCCGCCTGTTTGCGATCGCTGATATCTGTGTCCACAATCGTGACAGACCAATAATTTTCCTCCGGCATTCGCTGCACAAAGCACTTGCCTAAAATCCAGCAAATTGACTCGTCCTTACGATGAAAGCGATATTCCATCGCATACACGGCATAGGTCTCTTGCTGCTCAACAATCGACTCCATAACCGGCAAAACGCTATTTTGCCAGTCGTCCGGGTGAATTCGGCTTTGCCACAGGTCGGCGTTGGGCTTAAGTTCTGCCGCAGTGTAGCCAAAATTCTGCTCACAGTAAGGCGAGATATAGTCGTATTGAATCGAGGTGTCAGGGTAAAATCTCAGCCGGATAATGCCAGCAACAGCGGTATCTAAAACGCTTTTTAGCTGCTGTTGAGATTGCTGAACGGCTAGCTCAAGCTGCTTGCGCTCTGTGATATCGACATCAACAACAGTGACTGTCCAAAAGTCCCCGCTTTCGTGCAGTCGGGGCACAGAATAGCTCGAAATCCACCGAATTGAACCATTTTTATGGCGAAATCGATACTCTAATTTGAAGGGGGTTTCGGTCGAGATTTTCTTAAGATTGTGTAAGAACTTAGTTTCCCAGTCCTCTGGCACGACTCGAGACTGCCACAGATAAGTATCCGCCATAAACTCTGAAGCAGCATAGCCCAAAAGCGCTTCAGAACCAGCGGAAAAATACTGGTATTGCCAACTTCCATCGGGGAAATAGTCGTACTCCAAAATAGAGGCGTTGGCGCTGTCGAGAACGCGCGCTAAGCTCGCTTCTGAATTCTTTAGGGCCAGTTCAAGCTGTTTGCGATCGCTGATATCTGTCACCAAGACGTAGTAGCCCTTGACAGTGCCTTGATCGGTTTTGTCGGGCACTAAATCAGCGAGGATATGGCGATCGCTACCCTCTTCAGACTGTAAATACAGCTCGGTGTGAACGTTCTCACCCGCCAGCGCCCGCTCAATATCAGCTTGGGCCGTTATATAGGCCATATCGCCCAAGGCATCCGGCACGGTTTGGCCCACGAGGCCGCTGCGATCGTGGTCAAACCAGCGCTCATAGGTACGATTAACAAACCGATAACGCTGCTGGGCATCCACATAGGCAATGCCTCCGGGGACCGAGTCAGCAATCAGCTGGAGTTCCATCTGGCTTTGGCGCAGGGCATCTTCTGCTGCAACCCGGTCACTATCATCGCGGGCCACGGCCTGCAGGGCAGTTACCTGACCCTGCTCGTCCAGCATGGGCGCATAGTTAATCCGCAGCCAGCACCAGCTCCCATCTTTTCGCCGGGCCCGCACCAGGCTGCCCGCATAGGGCTTGGCAGTAGCAATAACGTGATCAATCTCTTGTCGAATTTTGGGCAGATCATCGGGATGGGCAATATCAAAGGTAATCGTGCCCAGCAGTTCTTTAGGCGCGTAGCCCAAAATCGATTGCACCTGAGGAGAAGCGTAGGTAATCGTGCCGTCAAGTTGACGAACGTAAATCAGATCATTGGCGTTCTCAACCAGTTCTTTATACTTTTGCTGGCTGGTCTGAAGCGCTAGCTTAGCCTGCTGACAATCACTGATATCGGTGTTAATCGCCGTCGTAGTG
>JBCDFX010000245.1:0-6460 GCA_039177155.1 Cyanobacteria bacterium P01_H01_bin.119 | reverse complement strand
GGCGAAACGGTAGCTTCAAGTCCACTGGTGACTTCAGGCCCACTGGTAACTTTAGGCCCACTGGTGACTTCAGGAGTGGGAACACTGCAAGCTCCGAGGATCAGGCTTAGGGCGATCGCCAAACTTAATTTGACCCGCAATTGAACAGCAACTTGAACAAAATAAGAGGTGTCTGACACTACTCTCAAGCTTGACGTAGAGGTGGACTGCTGCCGAGGGATTTTTTTTGGCCAGCGATCCCGGTTATACTTATCAGGCGAATCATTAAGGCGCATCAATAAATCGGGTCACGGCTCGACTGTACCCTAGCCTAAATCACTATGGCCTCTCAACCGCGCAAGCGTTCACCTCGACTTCGCTGGCCCCGGCCTAGGCCCCGAACTCGTTCTAGTCCAACGATTCCTTGGAGGGCAATGGCGCTGTGCGTTATTGTCTACGCTTTTATGGGTCTGTTTTTGGCGTCGTTCCCTGCACCCTACTGGGTTTGGAATTTGGCGCTGGGGGGCACCGTTTTGCAAACAGTGACGCTGGCGGGGCCAAGGGCGCTTGGCCGGATGCGCTGGCTACCGGCCAACTTTTTAGCCCTGCTCTCGATCATTGGGACCGGCTTAATTGTGGTGGCGCTGGCGATCGCTATGAACTTTCGGGCCCCTGCTGCTCTGGATGAAATTGAGATTCAATCCACCCTGCTAGATACCAGCCTAATTGCTCTAGTGGCGATTGCGACGGCAGCGGTAGGGGCCTGCACCAGTGCTGCAGTAGGCGATCGTATGCTGGCAGTCTTTAAGCGGTTTCAGGTCATACTGCTGCTGGCGGCCCTGTGCATTTTGGGGTTAGGGCTGGGGGGATTGACGGGCATAACGTTGGTGGCTGAATAGCAAGCTGAATTTAAACTATGGCTGCATTTAACTATGGCTGCATCTAACTATGGCTGAGGCTGAGCAGGCTACGGCTCTGGTCCCAAAAGGGGCAGGCATTGCCGGATTATTTTTGGGATTTTCCTATCCGCTGCGGGCGCTGCGACTACTCATTGCCCAGCCAGGACTGCGGCCCTATGTCGGGTTTCCCATTTTGATTAACCTAATTTTAGGCGTTAGCCTTTATGCAGGCGGACTGTGGTGGGGCTTTCATCAAATTGATCGGTGGATTGTGCTGCTGCCGGAGTGGGCGCAGTTTGTCAGCTATCTTATTCGCGCCGTTTTGGGTCTGCTGCTGTTTGTAGTAATGGGGCTAATTCTGCTGCAGTTTGGCGGTTTGCTGGGAGCACCGTTTTACGGCAGGCTCTCCGAGGAGTTAGAGGCGCTAAAAACAGGCCAGCGTCAGGCTGCCGCCCCATTTAAGTTGGGATCGATCGTCTACGACCTGTGGCGAGCGATCGCCTTTGAACTCAAAAAGCTGCTGCTGCTGGCGGGGGTGGGCATTCCCCTGTTGATTTGCGGCTGGCTGCCGGGGGTAGGCGCGTTGATAGCCAGTGCGGGCGGCCTTACCCTTACTACGACCCTGGTGTGCCTAGACTTTCTCGATCCGCCCCTGGAGCGGCGACGGCTGCGATTTCGCCAAAAACTGAGCATCATTGTGCGGACGCTTCCAGCCAGTGCCAGCTTTGGGGTACTCTGCTTAGCATTGGTAAGCATTCCTCTGGTTAATCTGCTGGCAATTCCGGTGTGTATCACTGCCGGCACGCTATTCTTTTGCGATCGCGTTTATTCGTCTCCAAACCATGACCCTGGCCGTTGATTTTGGCACCAGTAATACCGTCGTTGCCCGTTGGAATGAGGCCACTGAGCAGGCGGAAACCCTAACCCTTGGCAATCTCTCCATTGCCGCCGCTGCTAACCCGCCGCTGGTGCCCAGCTTAATTTACGTTGAATCTTTTCTATCGCCAGAATCGCCCAGGGTAGTCGTAGGGCAACCCGTGCGCGATCGCGGTTTAGATATTGCCCAAGATTCGCGATTTTTCCGCAACTTTAAGCGAGGCATTGGCACCGATATTCGCGGCTTTTTGCCCGATATTGACGGCCACACGGTCGATTTTGAAACCGTGGGCAAAGCGTTTCTCAACCGAGTGATTGCCCAGCTCAGCGCCGTGGGGCCTTTAGATTCCTTAGTGTTTACCGTTCCGGTAGACAGCTTTGAAGTCTATCGAAACTGGCTGGGACAGGTGTGCGGCGGATTAAACGTTCAGCAGGTGCGCCTGCTAGATGAACCCACCGCCGCCGCCCTGGGTTACGGGCTGCAGGGGGGAGAAACCCTGCTGGTGATTGACTTTGGTGGCGGCACATTAGATTTTGCCTTAGTGCAGCTCGCCGTGACCGCTGGCGGCAAGAAACCCGTCGGCTTTTTGCTGAAATCGGGCGATCGCTCCTTAGCCGCAAAATCTGGGCAGCGGGTGCAGACGGCGCGGGTGCTGGCAAAAGCCGGAGAAAACCTAGGCGGGGCCGATATAGACAACTGGATTGCCGATTATTTTGCTGAAACCCAGGGGTTAGGGGTATCGCCGCTGACCCTGCGGCTGGCAGAGCGGCTAAAAATTGCCCTCTCTGCTCAAACCCAAGCCAGCGAAGTGTACTTCAACGACGAAACCTTTGAAAGTTTGGAGCTTAGCCTAGATCGCGATCGCTTTGAGGCCATTCTGCAGGCCAACCAGTTTTTCGACCGCCTCGATGCCCGGCTCGATCAGGTACTGCAGCAGGCCCGGGGTCAGGGGCTCACGGCAACAGATATTGACGCAGTGCTGCTCGTTGGCGGCACTGCGCAGATTCCAGCCGTCCAGCGCTGGGTGGCTGAGACCTTTGGTTCGGAGCAAATTCACAGCGATCGCCCCTTTGAAGCCATCGCCCACGGTGCCCTACAAATTGCCCAAGGGTTACAGGTCAAAGACTTTTTGTATCACAGCTACGGTATCCGCTACTGGGATCGACGCCATAACCGCCACAGTTGGCATCCTATTATTCTCCAGGGCCAACCCTACCCAATGGACAAACCCGTAGAGCTTTATCTGGGCGCATCGACAGAGCAGCAGCCTAGCATTGAGCTCATCCTAGGCGAACTGGGTCAAGAGCAAGTCACAACGGAAGTGTATTTTGAAGGCGATCGCCTGGTGACCCGCCAGGTTGCTTCAGGTAATCGACCAATGGTGCAGCCTCTCAACGATCGCGACGGCGCCCGCACCATTGCCCGACTAGACCCTCCCGGATTTCCCGGCAGCGATCGCATTAAAGTCCTATTTGATATCGACCGTCAGCGGCGGCTGCGAATCACCGTAGAAGATATTTTGACCGGAGAGACCCTAATCGACCAGCAACCTGTTGTGCAGTTGAGCTGAATCCTGCATATAGAGCAACCCGCCGAAAGGTTCAGGCGGATTGCGAGTCAGACTGCTTTTATGCCGACCACTCTAGCGGTACCAGATGTGGTGGGCAATTTGATCAAAGCTATACCGTCAGAAAAATCGAAAGATGAGCAAGCTTAGCGATTTTTTATACTTGTTATTAAGGAGATTTTAATATGCTGAAGACTACTTTAAGCTTGCTGGCCGTCGTAAGAATTAAGTCCTAAGATGCCCGTAATAGAAGTAGCTTTTTTCGTTTTTTGACCACTCTTTCAGGTCTGTATTCCGATGCCAAATTAAGCTTATTAATTGATATTTATCTATAGGCAATTTGGGTTTGCGATCGCTCTATTGCCCAGGTAAATCAAAGGATTAACTTAATAGGCCGCTCTGAAATTGAATTAAACCGTTAGACGTTTCTATAGGAATAAATCAATGGTTGTTGCCTCCTACACCCCCAGCGCCCAGCTCAGCGATGATGAACTACAAAAGCTTCAGGCCTACTGGCGGGCCTGCAACTATCTGGCCGTTGGCATGATTTACCTGCGAGACAATCCCCTGCTCAAAGAGCCCCTCAAGCCCGAGCACGTTAAGCATCGTTTGCTGGGTCATTGGGGAGCATCACCGGCCTTGAGCTTCACCTATATCCACTGCAATCGCCTAATCAAAAAATACGATCTCGACATGATTTTTGTGGCAGGGCCGGGACACGGGGCTCCCGGCGTGCTGGGCCCGGTCTACCTTGAAGGCACCTACTCCGAAATCTACCCCGGCAAGAGCGAAGACGCCGAGGGCATGTATAAGTTCTTTAAGCAGTTTTCTTTTCCGGGCTATATTGGCAGCCACGTCACCCCAGAGACGCCGGGTTCTGTTCATGAAGGCGGAGAGCTGGGCTACAGCGTTTCCCACGCCTACGGCACCGTGCTAGATAATCCCGATTTGATTACCTGCTGCGTGGTTGGAGACGGAGAAGCCGAAACAGGGCCTTTAGCGACCGCCTGGCACTCTAACAAATTTATTAATCCAGCGCGAGACGGTGCGGTGCTGCCCGTGCTCAACTTAAACGGCTACAAAATTGCTAACCCCACCCTACTGGCCCGGATCTCCCATGAAGAATTAGAGGCGCTATTTCGGGGTTACGGCTACACGCCCTACTTTGTAGAAGGCAGCAACCCTGAAGAAATGCACCAGCGTATGGCGGAGGTGATGGAAACCTGCGTGATCAAAATCAAAGAGGTTCAGCGAGAGGCCCGCATCAACGGTAGCCCTGAGCGTCCCCGCTGGCCCATGATTGTGCTGCGCACCCCCAAAGGCTGGACCGGGCCGCAAGAGGTCGATGGTCATAAAGTTGAGGGCTTTTGGCGATCGCACCAGGTTCCTATGGGGGGTATGCACAGCAACTCTGATCACCTGGCCCAGCTTGAGCAGTGGATGAAAGGCTACAGGCCAGAAGAACTGTTTGACGAAAACGGCACCCTGATTCCTGAGCTAAAAGAACTGGCCCCCCAAGGCACCCGCCGCATGAGCGCCAACCCCCACGCTAACGGCGGACTGTTGCGCAAAGAGCTAAAAATGCCCGCCTTTCAAGACTATGCCATCGATGTGCCGATCCCCGGCACAGTGGAGTTTGAAAATACTAAAGTGCTGGGCTTTTTGATGCGCGACATCTTCCGCCAGAACCCCGATAATTTTCGCTTAATGGGGCCTGATGAAACGGCCTCTAACCGGTTACAGGCGGTATTTGAAGCCACCAAAAAAGTTTGGATGGCCGACTTTTATCCCGAAGATTTAGACGGCAGCGAACTTTCCCGCGACGGGCGCGTCATGGAAATGCTAAGCGAGCACACCCTGCAAGGGTGGCTAGAAGGCTATTTGCTTACCGGACGCCACGGGCTATTTCACACCTACGAAGCCTTTGCCCATGTGGTCGATTCCATGTTTAACCAACATGCCAAGTGGCTCGATATCTGCAAAAATCACGTACCCTGGCGGCGGTCGGTGTCTTCTCTCAATATTCTGCTGTCGTCACTAGTGTGGCGGCAGGATCACAACGGCTTTAGCCACCAAGATCCGGGCTATGTTGATCTGGTAACCAACAAAAGTCCAGATGTAGTGCGGGTTTACTTTCCGCCCGATGCCAACTGCCTGCTATCTGTGGCCGATCACTGCTTCCGCAGCGTGGACTACGTCAATGTCATTATTGCCGACAAGCAAAAGCATTTGCAGTACCTGTCTATGGATGAGGCCATTAAGCACTGCACCAAGGGCATTGATATTTGGGAATGGGCCAGTAACGATGACTGCGGCACTGAGCTAGATATTCCTGACGTAGTAATGGCCTGCTGCGGCGATATCCCAACCATGGAGTCTTTAGCCGCTACCGCGATTTTGCGAGAGGAGTTTCCCTATCTAAAAGTTCGCTTTGTCAACGTTGTGGACTTATTTAAGCTGATGTCTGAAGGGGAGCATCCCCACGGTTTAAATGACCGAGACTTCAACTCTTTATTTACTACCGACAAGCCTGTGATTTTTAACTTCCACGGCTATCCCTGGCTGATTCACAAGCTGGTATACCGCCGCGCTAATCAAGAGCGGATTCATGTGCGGGGTTACAAAGAGAAGGGCAATATCAATACGCCCTTAGAGCTGGCCATTAACAACCAAATCGATCGCTTTAATCTGGTGATTGACGTGATTGATCGGGTGCCCAAGCTTGGCTCAGCGGCGGCCTATGTGAAGGAGCGGATGAAGAACAGAATTATCCAATACCTCACCTACGCCCACACCCACGGCACCGATCCTGCGGAAATCACGCAGTGGAAGTGGCCTTACGAACGCTAACTATCGCGCTGGTTCAATTGCTCACTGCACCCGGTATCGCTGGAGGGATTGAACCAGCCGCAATCTCACTCGCACTCGTCCGAGCTTTTTGGCGCACTGCCCTATCACTGCGGCTAGCAGCCGTTTGGCCTGCATGGGTGCAACTAGCGATCGCCAAAGCTAATGCCAATCGCTCGGGCGGTCTTTACCAGCATGTCATCTGGGTTAACGGCGCGGTACTGAGCGATCGCGCTCTGAATGGGAACGCTAACAATCTGGCGGTTTTGCCAGCTCACCATGTGATCATAT
>JBCDFX010000244.1:0-6465 GCA_039177155.1 Cyanobacteria bacterium P01_H01_bin.119 | reverse complement strand
GCTATTGTTAGCTATCGCGATGAGAGTGGGTATCAAACCCGTCAGATGTGAGATTCGACTCCGATTCAGCAACTGAATCGACAGTGGCCGGACCAATCTCGATCTCCCCAGACGCCAATGCCCCAGACGCCAATGCCCCAGACGCCAGCGCTTTGGTCAGCGTGCTCAACTTCATACGCTGAATGTAGGGCCATCCCCCATTCACCTCTATATCGCGCAGTAGCATGTACAACTTTTGCCGATTTTGGGGCAGCGCGTCTTGAAAGGCGGTCTCGCGAATTTCTTGATGCAGTTCTTCCAATAGTCTCAGCAACGACAGCAGCGCCATCACATCTTGCTCCCGCTTAGCCATAGCCTCCTGCACTTGTGCTGCGATCGCTTGAAACTCTGCACACAAGTGCTGACGGGTTCTCCATTCATCGCCCAGCCCCATCGCCATCAGCCTCCTCAATAATGCGCCAGATGAATGTCTCCAATGGAACCCGGATTCTAACGCTGTTATCAACCCCAGAATCGCCTAAAGCTTAGCTTAAATCATGAGCGACTTTCCTTTTCTTACTGTCCCAAAGCCGCTCCAGGCTAAACCTAAAAAGAACATAGCCATGTAAAATACACTAACGGAGGCTGATTAGCCACAAAAACCACACCATAAGTTATTGATTTTCCACCATTGAGGTTGACCATGAGGTATCGCGCCCTATTAACTGTATTTCTGGCGCTATGTGTCGGCATTTTAACCGCCTGTAGCGAAGGTCCTGTTGCCACCAGCGACGTTCCTTTGACGTACGATGATATCCGCAACACGGGTCTGGCAAACAGCTGCCCTCAACTGTCTGAAACCAGCCGTGACGCAATTGACATCGAATTGGGTAAATCGTACAAAATTGCGGGTCTTTGCCTGGAGCCAACGTCCTTTTTCGTTAGGGAAGAGCCAACCAATAAGCGCCAAAAGGCGGAGTTTATTCCAGGTAAATCCTTAACTCGCTATACCTCTTCCTTAGATCAGGTCAGCGGGAATTTAAACCTCAACTCAGATGGTGTTCTTACCTTTAAAGAAAAAGACGGTATGGATTTTCAGGCCATCACTGTTTTACTCCCTGGAGGTGAGCAGGTTCCCTTTCTATTTACGATTAAAGGCTTGGAAGCAATCTCTCAGTCTGGCCTAGTGGCAATCAACACCTCCACCGATCTCAAAGGCAGCTACCGTGTCCCGTCTTACCGCACGTCTAACTTTTTAGATCCAAAGGGCCGGGGTTTAGCCTCAGGTTACGACAACGCCGTTGCCCTACCTGCGCGAGCCGATAGTGAAGAACTGCGCCGTGAGAACGTGAAGGGATTTGACGTCGGGCAGGGCGAGATCGAGCTTCAGATTTCTAAAGTAGACAGCTTCTCTGGCGAAATTGCTGGAACGTTTATCGCCAATCAGCCCTCGGATACCGATATGGGAACGGCAGAGCCTGTGGATGTAAAGATTCAGGGTATTTTCTATGGCCGGGTCGAAGCCCTTGAAGCGTAGATTCAGCCTCAAAGCAGCGCCCACTATTCTCAGTTAAGGTAAGTTCTTGCGGATAAAACTTAACTGCACTCTACACGCCAGAGAAAGCCGGCCTTTCTCTGGCGCTTTTAATCGAATTTAATCGAATCGATTAATCGATCCCAATCCATAGCATCTGTGGCCCGCTGTGCAGTAGCTCCGTCTGATTTGGGTAAAGGCTTGGGCAGCAGGCCCCAATCCTGAATAGGAGAGCCCCGTAATTCTACAGACGGTATGGGATATAAATGCGATCGCTCCGTAGAAACGCCCTTGTTTGCCGCTGTGAGCACATTTACTCTCGTATAGTGATCAGGCTCAGAATATAAGGCTTGACGATGATCACACCTGTCTAATCCATCAAGCGTGTAGAATTGACAAGATTTGAGCTATCCCGTAGCTGATGACTCCTAACAATCTAATTTGAACCGCTAGCGAATCTAGCTAATATGTCGCTGTCTCCGGACAGACTGCATAGCAGGCTATAGAAGCTTGCACCACTCTTGAAGGCAGCCATCTACCCACTGAACTGAAAATCGCCATGCTGACTCACGATTCTACTGAGCTAAAAGGGAATACGTTAGAGCTGATGCAGCACTATCAGCAAACTCGTTCGCCCAAAGTCAGAAATCAACTCGTTCAAATGAATATTGGTTTGGTGCGACGCGAGGCTCACCGTTGGCTGCATCAATCTGGTGAAAGCTTTGATGATCTGATGCAGGTTGGCAGCTTAGGCTTGATCCGAGCGATTGAGCGATTTGACCTATCCAAAGGGTTTGCATTTAGCTCTTTTGCCATTCCTTATATCCGAGGTGAAATTCAGCACTATCTGAGAGATAAGGGCGGCGCAATGAAAATTCCCCGCCGCTGGCAGGCGCTGCAGCATCAGTCTGTCAGAGCGATCGCAAAGCTTCAGGCAAATCTAGATCGACAGCCTACGGATGCTGAGATATCAGATGCTCTGGAAATTACGGTGGCAGAGTGGCAGCAGGTTAAACTGGCTCGGCGCAACCGCTCATTGATTAGCTTAGATGCGCCGATGTCTGAGGGCGACGATGGGGTAGCTTCTTTAGGAGATCTACTGCCAGATCCTAAATACCGCAGCTTTCAGCTGGCTCAAGAAGACCAAATTAGGCTTCAGATTGCGCTCTCCAAGCTGGAGCAGCGTACCCGAGAAGTCTTGGAGTTTGTGTTTTTGAAAGACTTGACTCAAAAGGAGACCGCTGAACAGTTAGGCATTAGCGCTGTCACGGTATCCCGACGAGTTAAAAAAGGATTGAAGTGTCTACGTGGACTTCTATGTAGCGCTGAAGAACCGTCCTCTGAAAATATATCGACCTCTATAGGCTCTGTAGATTGAACGCTGGTCACGAGATTTTGAGGGCGCACCGAGCCTTGAGAAGCACTATCTTGTCTCAAATAGTTTGGCAATGACTCCGTAACAACTTTGTTCTTTTTTTAGAATCTGAGCTATCGTTGAAGCACTGATTATTAACGGCTTCTCACAGCTTCACACTATGCTAAGCCATCTATCGAGGAGTTCAACGATGCGTCGCCTCTTACTTTTATGTCTGATTAGCGTTAGCAGTCTCTCAATGGTGGGCTGCGGCTTTATTAATGGACTCCTAGGACGCGACGACGGGGCTTCGCCGCCGGATGGTGACCCTTCCTTAGACGGCGTGCCGCTACCCGCCGCATCAGAAGACGAAGAACCTGAGGTGGAGCCGATTTTGCCAGCGGCTTCTGGAGCTGCGGCAATCGCGGCGGCAGAGCTAATTCAATCCACTAATCCCGATGAGCGAGCGAGTCGAGTGAGTTCTAGCCGAACCGATCCGTTTGCCACAGTGGTGCCGGCTACGCCGGTTGTGCTAGAGCCGCCGGAACCGCCCGCAGCCGCAGTCCCTAACAACACTAATAATGGCGGCAGGCAGCAGCCTCCTGCCGCCACAGGGCGTCCTGGTACGGTGAGCCCGATTCAACCCCTGCCCCAATTGCCTCGCCCTGATTTAGCTGAAGCAGTTGCAGTCACAGGTGTTGTGCAGATTGGCAATACCCCCCACGCGATTGTTCAGGCTCCAGGTGAGCCCACAAGTCGATATGTCACTGCTGGGCAGCGGCTCTCTAATGGGCAAGTGCTGGTCAAGCGAATTGAAATTCGCGAGGGATTAGAGCCCCGCGTGATTTTTGAGCAAAACGGGATTGAAGTTGCCGTTACCGTTGGAACCAATGTCGAGACCGCCTCGGCAGTTGTGCCTGCGGCTTCCTCGGTTAGCGACACCAGTGCAGCGCTTCCGACCCCTACCCTGACGAATGGTGGATTGCCCGAACTTCCTCCAGCCCCTCCCCTGTAAGTTGAGACAATAGGTTTACTCCCCGCATTTGCGACAGTCTGGGTGATCGCTAGCGGCTTAAAAGCATAATATTTGGGTAATGGGAGCGATCGCAGTTCTGTCAAATTGTCCCATCAATTTCGGAGAGCGCTTTGGTCAGATCGTTTTGGTCAGATTGCCCATCATACCGGGTAGTGCTGGGATGCTCCTTATAGAGGCAATCTGACTCGCAGCCTTGTCGTAATCGTCCTTGCGTCTGCTATACCGGCAACAAAACTTAAGCCTGTAAAGCTCAGTTTATATCTCTGAAATAGTACGCTGATGGATGAGTCGCTCTGGCTCTTTTACGGTTAATAGTTGATCTTTCAAGGGGGGAATATCCATGGTTCAACGTGGTTCTGTCGTCCGCATTCTTCGTCCAGAGTCGTACTGGTTCCAGGAGACGGGCACCGTCGCAACCGTTGATCAAAGTGGCATCAAATACAACGTAGTGGTTCGCTTTGAGAAAGTTAACTACGCCGGCGTCAATACTAACAACTTTGCAGAATCAGAAATAGTGGAAGTGTCTGCCCCTGAGAAAAAGAAAAAGTAGCATTCAGTCTCCCTATCTCCGATAGAGAACTATTCCATCCGCCATCTCTGCATATACAGACTGCATTTCAGAAAATGCGGTAGCGCAAATCGGCTTATAAGTCTCGGCTACGCTAAGCTGAGGCTTATTTTTACATCAGTGTCGATCCGGTTAAGACAAGCCTGCAAGCCAGCTGACTTGTAAGGCGTATCATCGGTGCAGTGAGCAATTTGGTCAACGCTATATGAGGTGCAAAAGTCGGTGCCCGAGTTGCCTGAAGTCGAAACGGTACGCCGTGGCTTAAATCGCGTGACCCTGCTAAAGCCGATTCGCCGATGCGATATTTATTTAGATCGCACGGTGGCCTATCCAGCATCGACAGAAGAGTTTTTGCAGGGCGTCAAAGATCAGCAATTGATAGCGTGGCAGCGTCGGGGAAAGTACCTGATGGCTCAGCTCAAAGGCCCAACCCAGGCATCGGGAGGCTGGCTGGGCGTGCACTTACGAATGACTGGGCAGCTTTTATGGCTGTATCAAGGTGAGCCGCTACAGAAGCACTGCCGGGTACGCTGGTACTTTGATCGCGATCGCGAACTGAGATTTGTCGATCAACGCACCTTTGGTCGGGTTTGGTGGGTGCCGCCCGGGCATACACCCGAATCAGTAATCACTGGGCTGCAGCGACTGGGGCCAGAGCCGTTTAGCGATCGCTTTTCGCCGGCCTACCTAAAGAGTTGCTTTAAAGGGCGATCGCGCCCCATCAAAAATGCGCTATTGGATCAGGCTCTTGTCGCCGGGGTAGGCAATATCTATGCGGATGAGGCCCTTTTTCTCAGCGGTATTCGGCCTAAAACCCTTTGCTATCGGCTGGGCGATCGCCGGCTTCAGCGGCTCCACGAATCCCTGCTCAAAGTGCTGACCCAAAGTATCGAATCTGGGGGAACCACCTTTAGCGACTTTAGAGATATTCAAGGCATTAACGGCAACTATGGGGGCATTGCCTGGGTCTACGACCGTGAGGGGCAGCCCTGTCGAGTCTGTCAGACACCCATTGAGCGGCTTAAACTAGCTGGGCGCTCAGCTCACTACTGTCCGAAATGCCAGCGCTAACGCTCACGGCTTTAGCCGACACCCTACAATAGAACAGCACTCGATGCAGACGTTGCGCTTTTGTGATGCCCTGGTTTGTCAAGATTGAAACAGGAATTGTCGAAAAAGACACCTTCGACCGCTATATTCCCGCCCATATTGCATACGTCAAGACCCTCAAGGAGCAGGGACACTGTGCTAGAACTGGATACTGGGCCGAGCGGGGAGGCGGTATGCTGTTATTCCAAGCAGACTCATTAGAGACTGCTAAAGCTATCTTGGAGCGCGATCCACTGATTCAACATGGCTGTGTAGACTATGAACTGCACGAGTGGTGCGTGGTAGTGGAATAAGGAGCAATCGAATATGGCCCAACCCAGCGACGGCTACAAAGTCATTGCCGACAACCGCCAGGCGCGCTACCTGTATGAAATTTTAGAAACCTATGAAGCAGGGGTGCAGCTGAAAGGCACAGAAGTAAAATCTATTCGCGATGGCAAAGTCAACTTACGGGACGGCTACGCCGCCATTCGCGACGAAGAAGCCTGGCTGCACAATGTGCATGTATCTCCCCATGACACGACCAACCAGGCTTATAATCACGACCCCAAGCGCAGCCGCAAGCTACTGCTGCACAAACAGGAAATTCGCAAGCTGATCGGCAAAGTCGAGCAGAAAGGGCTGACCCTCGTGCCGCTTAAAATGTATCTCAAGCGCGGCATGGTCAAGGTTAATATCGGCTTGGCCAAGGGTAAAAAAGTTCACGACAAGCGAGAAAGCCTTAAACGCAAGCAAGCCAACCGAGATATTCAACGAGCGATGAAAAACTACTGATCCCAACTGTAGCGTTGGCCAGCAATATTATTTTGGGGAAACAGGATATATGAAATTTCGTGTAAGTGCGAGCATCCTGCTCATGTACTGCCAAATTTGATCTCTCACCT
>JBCDFX010000243.1:0-6466 GCA_039177155.1 Cyanobacteria bacterium P01_H01_bin.119 | reverse complement strand
TGCAACGGTAAGCCGTACAACCGACCTCTACATAATTTACCAAGAGCAGCAAATATGACTTACTCGGTCACTTAGTTCTTGCGATAAAGAAGGCTATACGGCCAAACTTAAGAAAGTTGCACGACAGAAATATGGAAACTATATATTTCCATGCCTCAACCGATGTCTAAATCGACAAATGCTTCAATAGCCGTTGACGATACTCGGCGGCAGGCGGCGCTAGCGATCGCGGAGCAATGTCGGCAGGTGTTGAAGCAAGAGTTTGGGGCAACTAGCGTAATCGTATTTGGCTCATTGCGGGGCGATACGCCCTGGCATGGGGCATCAGATCTTGATCTAGCAGTTGAGGGATTAGAACCTGAGGCATTTTATCGAGCCTATGAAGCATTAGAGGCGCTAATTCCCGAATGGCTACCGTTCGATTTGGTTGCGCTGGAGCAGGCTGATGAGCACGTTTGCGATCGCATCTTACAGCGCACTCCCATGCCCAGAAATCCCTATCTAGCGACTAAAACACGGCTGGACGACGAGATGAGACTGCTCGCCAAGACGGTAACGCAATCGGAAACGCTATTGGCACAAGCTGACTCAATCCCAGAGATTGCGTTGATTCCTGCAGCTGCCGCTTATGTTGAGGATTTTTACACTGGCTGCGAGCGCCTGGCAGAGCGGGTTGCCGTCATGCTCGATGGCAATCTACCCACAGGAGAAAACTGGTATCGGCAACTTTTAGAGCAGGTGTCTCAGCCGAGCGAGCAGGGACGCCCACCCCTCTGGAAGGAGTCTCTACGGCAAGAGCTAGATACCTATCGGCGATTTCGCCACCGGGCCCGACACCTTTATCGGGCTGATCTCGATAGAGAAAAGGTGCTGGCAATGGCACAACAAGTTCCCCCCGTCTTTGAGCAGATTCAGCAATCGCTGGCTCAATTAGCCATCTGGTTGACTCAACGGGCTTCTCAAAACTGAGTGACTACGACCCAACTAACACCAGAGACTGAATCCTTAGTCAAGCTTCCTCAAACCCTGGCACAGACCTTACACTCATATCGAGCAGTGTTTTCTCGCACTAGGCTTTGCCCAAGTGAGTCGTTACCTGACGGGGCTGTTGTTGAGTCCTAACAAGAGGTTGCAAGGAATTTATGCCTAGTGGCGTGGACAGATGCAGAGGCAGTTGCAAGTCAGATTGCCCCTTATGTCAACGACTCCAGCGATAACCCGGTGTGGTGAGCAATCTAACCAAAGCTATAGAAGACTGCAAAAAAAATGCAGCTCTCTTGTAACCTATGCGATGCTTAGAAATCTGGCCGTAATAGAAGGACTAAGCAGCTATGGACGATAAATCAATGTTGATGATTCCGGGGCCGACCCCGGTGCCCGAGCGGGTTTTACTGGCTCAGGCCAAACATCCTATCGGTCATCGCAGCGGAGATTTCTCTGACCTAATCGGTGAGGTCAACGCCAGCTTAAAGTGGCTGCACCAAACCCAAAATGATGTCCTTGCCCTTACTGCTAGCGGTACCGGCGCAATGGAAGCGGCCATTATTAATTTTGTGAGCGCGGGCGATCGCGTCCTGGTGGGCAGCAATGGTAAATTTGGCGATCGCTGGGCGAAAATCTGCCGGGCCTACGGTCTTAACACCGAGGTGATTACCAGCGAGTGGGGCAAGCCCTTAGATGCCGATGCCTTTGGCAGTGCCCTATCTGCCGACAGCGATAAAACCATTAAAGCGGTCATTATTACCCATAGCGAAACCTCTACAGGCGTCTTAAATCCACTAGAGGCGATCGCGGGCCATGTTAAAGCCCACGGCAGTGCCCTGACCATTGTGGACGCGGTAACAAGCCTGGGAGCCTACAATCTCGCCATCGACGATATGGGGCTAGATATCGTGGGCTCAGGTTCCCAAAAGGGCTATATGATTCCCCCCGGTCTTGGCTTTGTCTCTGTGAGTGACAAAGCCTGGGCGGCTTATGACACCGCTACGCTGCCCAAGTTTTACTTTGATCTCAAAGCCTATAAAAAGTCAGCGGGCAAAAATAGCACCCCGTTTACCCCGCCCATCAACCTTTACTTTGCCCTCCATGAAGCGCTGACCATGATGCGCAGCGAAGGGCTAGCAGCAATTTTTGCCCGCCACGATTGCCATAAGCGCGCTACCCGCGCCGCGATGAAAGCGATTGGGTTGCCGTTATTTGCCGGGGATAGCTGCGCCAGCCCAGCGGTTACCGCCGTTATGCCCCAGGGCGTAGAGGCTGAGCAGATTCGAGCCACGGTTAAACAGCGGTTTGATATTGCCCTAGCCGGCGGACAAGATCACCTAAAGGGTCAGATTTTTCGCATTGGGCATCTGGGCTTTATTAGCGATCGCGACATCTTAACCGTGGTCAGCGCCATTGAAGCGAGCCTGGTAGCACTTGGCTACGACACCTTTACCCCCGGAGCGGGCATTGCCGCGGCAAGTAGGGTATTGATTGAGGGGTAGGGGATGCTTAAGACGCGCCGGAGCGCTTGCTAAAGAGCACCAGCACGGTTTTGACAATCAGCTTAATGTCGTACATCAGGCTCCAGTTTTCCTGATAGCGCAAATCGAGGCGGATCACGTCCTCAAATTTTTTGATGCTGGAGCGGCCATTGACCTGCCACTCTCCGGTCATACCCGGTTTGACATTGAGCCGCTGCCATTCGGCCACTTCATAATGCTCAATTTCGTCGGGGGTGGGCGGCCGGGTGCCCACCAGGCTCATATCTCCCTTCAGCACATTCCAAAACTGGGGAAATTCATCCAGGCTAGTTTTGCGGAGGAACCGGCCAATGGGGGTAATGCGGGGATCGTTTTCATTTTTAAATAGGGGGCCTTCGACCTGATTTTGCACCTGCTGCTTTAGCGCTTCTGCGTTGGTCACCATAGAGCGAAACTTCCAAATCTTAAAGCGTCGCCCCATCCAGGAACAGCGAATTTGCCCAAAAAAGATCGGCCCGCCGTCGTAGCGTTTAATCGCAATCGCGATGGGCAGCGCAATTACCGCCGTAATCCCCAGCCCGATAATGGCGCCGCAGATATCCATCAGCCGCTTTAGTTTTGAATTGACCGAGGGATGGGTTGCCTGGGGCAGTTTATCGGCACACGGTTCCGGTGTGTTTGCCGCCACAGGCTGCCCGGCCTCAATGGTAAAAAGTCTGTCCATATCGGTCATTTTGAGGGCCATCATCACCTGATCGGGCACCTCTCTGAGAACCAACTCGCTCCCGTGGCGATCGCAGATTTTTCGACAGATCACCAGAGCCCCGATGCCGCTGCTGTCAATAAAGGTGGTCTGGCTAAAATCGAGCAGTACTCGCTCAAGGTCAGGAATGTCCTGATGCAGAGCCTGACAAATTTGCTTAAACTTGACCGCCTCCAGCACGGTGAAAGACTTGGGAAGGGTCAACAGACAGACGCGATCGCAAATACTAGGGCGATAATCTGCCGAACTAGGTAGGTCAGCCATAGGGTTGAGTATTGCCATTGCTGCCACAAACTATACAGCGAGGTCGGTTCTATAGTTCCCTGATACGAGCCGGACTGGTCAGATCCGCGTGGTTTGTCCGCTCAATAAGCAAGCTTTAAAATCTGCTTAACTTTAAAGCCTCGCGCCTTTTGCCTTATTCAAGTAAAACCTCAAGGCTAGGAAAGGAATTTACGGAAGGGGCGATCGCCTTGCCGCAAATCCTTCTTTGGTCCCTTGAGCAAAGGTTCTAAGTTATGGGACGCTTTCAGAGTAGATAGAGTTGCCGGAGAAACACGATGGGGCTTTTAGTTGAGGGCGTTTGGCAAGATCAGTGGTACGACACCGAAAGCACCGGGGGAAAATTTGTGCGTAAAGCCTCCCAGTTTCGCAACTGGATTACCGCCGATGGCAGCCCCGGCCCGACCGGAGAGGGAGGCTTTAAGGCAGAATCGGAGCGTTACCATCTGTATGTCTCTTATGCCTGCCCCTGGGCACACCGCGCCCTGATTTTCCGCGCCCTCAAGGGATTAGAAGGGCTGATTCCCATCTCTGTTGTGCACTGGTTTATGGGAGAGTACGGCTGGACGTTTCAACCGGGGGAGGGGGTTATTGCCGATTCTGTGCTGGGTGTCGATCGGCTTCATCAGGTTTACACCAAGGCCGATTCCAAATATACCGGGCGCGTTACGGTTCCCATTTTGTGGGACAAGCAAAAGGGCACCATCGTCAATAATGAGTCCTCAGAAATCATTCGCATGTTTAATACGGCCTTTGATAAGGCTGGGGCAAAACCTGGAGACTACTATCCTGAGCCGCTGCGCGAAGAAATTAATGAGCTCAACGCTCGGATTTACGACACGGTGAATAATGGCGTCTACAAGTCTGGCTTTGCCACAACCCAGGAAGCCTACGAAGAAGCGGTTGAGCCCCTATTTGACACCCTCGATTTTTTGGAGCATCGCTTAAGGGAAAATCGCTATTTGACAGGCGATCGCGTCACTGAAGCCGACTGGCGACTGTTTACCACGCTGGTGAGGTTTGACCCCGTTTACTTTGGACACTTTAAGTGCAATATTCGCCGCATTGTAGATTATCCCAATCTCTGGGGCTACCTGCGGGAGCTTTACCAGATACCGGGCGTCACCGACACGGTTAATTTTAGTCATATCAAGCGCCATTACTATCAAAGCCACGAAACGGTCAATCCCACTCGCATTGTCCCCGTCGGCCCAGAAATTGACTTTATGGCACCACACAACCGTGACAAGTAACAGTTGCAGCCAGTCAAGACGGCTGGATTGCTCAGGTGCCTGAACACCTTGTCTAGAAGGCGCTCTCTGTAGACAATAGGGAAGCAATCAGCCCTTGCACTGGCGTAATGGCAATTCCCTCCGAGCAGATTATTGTTCCCCTAGATGTCGCTGACGATGCTGCAGCGATCGCCCTAGTCGATCGCTTGCCCCAGGTAAGCTTTTGGAAAGTTGGGTTAGAGCTGTTTGTTGCCAGCGGCCCCAATTTGCTGCAGCAGCTTAAAGCCAGGGGCAAGCGTATCTTTCTCGACCTAAAATTTCACGATATCCCCAATACGATGGCGGGAGCCTGCCGCTCGGCAGCGCGCTACGGCGTCGATTTGGTTACTGTCCATGCCCCAGCGGGGCGAACTGCACTAGAAGCCGCCCAGACTGCGGCGCTAGAGGGCGCGGGCAAAGCTGGAGTTAAACCGCCCAAGCTAATTGCCGTAACTTTGCTAACCAGCATTAATTCTCGCGCTCTGGCATTTGATCTAAAGGTGCCGGTGGAACTGCCAGAGTATGCCCTGCAAATGGCTCTGCTTACCCAAGAAAGTGGACTTGCGGGTGTGGTCTGTTCTCCCCACGAAGCAGCCCAGCTGCGACAGGTGTGCGGCGATAGCTTTCTGCTGGTGTGTCCTGGGGTGCGCCCTGAGGGGTGGAGCCGGGGCGATCAGCAGCGGGTAATGACTCCAAAGGCCGCGATCGCAGCGGGAGCCGATTACCTCGTCGTGGGTAGACCCATCACTGCAGCCGACGATCCGAGCGCTGCGTTTCAGCGTATTTGTCAATCTGTATCAGCGGGCTAGGCTGGGAGAAACTGTCTATGGTTGATTTGCCCACAGCTAATCTGCGCCTGGTTTGCCGGCTTGCCCTCAGCAGCGCGATCGCGGGCTTAGTGACCCTCGGCCCCGCAGCACTCGCCCAGGAAGCCGGCACCGACGAACTTCCCAGCGAGTCGTCAATGGACGATGCTACGGAATCTGCGCCCCTTCGTATCGGTGTCTCCTGCCCGGCGGATTTAGATCTTTTAACCCAGGGATTGCTGAGGGACCTGCCGGGCTACGCCAATCGGGTGTCTCAGCGCAGCTCTGGCCCCTTTCGCAATATTCAGCGGCCTGGGTTTGTGTTGCTCACCAGCCAGCCCGACCTCCGCCCCCTTCCCCTTAACGACTGGGGGAGAGAGCCGCCAACGCCGCAGCCGGACGAGCTGTACCAAGTGTTTTTTACAACCCGCGAGCGATCGCCGGGGGCCGTAAACGAGTATTCGCTGCAGCGCTATCATTGGGCATTTCTAACCCGCAGCGACACAGCCACCAACGATTGGTATCTTGCCTTTATGTACTCTCGCATCGGCACCTATCCCGACACAGGCAGACCTGAATCACCGCTGGAGGAGACTACCCACAGCGCTGTGGGACAAGGGATTCAGCTTTGGCTACGAGATTGCCGAGCTGAAGCAATCGATCCTATTGAAGCTATTGACCTTAATCCCGTAACGGGTGATATGACGCCCACCAATCCCTAAGGTTTATAAATTAAGCAAGTAACTACCGTCAGTAAACCTTAGACGAAATAGGGCATGTCATCAATTAAACGCAGACGCCTGACGGTATAAGCTGTAAACATGCCCGCCTTAATCAACTGGCTGGGGGCTGGAATTATTACTGTAGCAGGAGTTGAGC
>JBCDFX010000242.1:0-6472 GCA_039177155.1 Cyanobacteria bacterium P01_H01_bin.119 | reverse complement strand
GATCAAGAAGTGCTGGCGATCGGCGAAACCCATCAGCCCCATTACCGTGATGTGCTGATCAATTTAGCGAGCTTAGACACGATTGATCGCATCGAACAATTTTGGGGAGAGTAATGTTTTATCTCGGGAAAAATCATAGACTATAAGTTGATCAAATTGCTGCTGTTAAAGCATTTTAGGAATTGCTTGCCCAGCCTAATAACGGTGGCCAAGCCTGGGTAAGCTGCCAGTCTTTCAATTGTGGGCGCTGACTGCCCAAACGATTGATCAGGACTGATGCAAAAGCCCCCTCAGTCCCCCAAATCTGATACGGCTGGCGAAATATTTCGTCAGGTGATGCGCCCCCTTTTCTTGTCTGTTCGGATGAAAGGTTCAAACACCTTGAAACCCTAGGCGTTTTGTAGAGCCAGGCTTTCCCTTTCCCCTTTCCCCTGTTGCCCTTGGCTTTAGCCTTCTCCAGCGTGGGTGGACACCCCCGCTAACCCACCCATGACTCAAGCGCCCAGCTGCTGCTCTAGCTCCGCAATCCCGCCATTGCAGCGGTGGTAGCCCACCATCTCGCCTGCCTGAAATACGCCCACAGACTCCGGCGGCTGCCACTCGTCCCAGGTGGGCACATGGGGTACATAGGGCCGCTCGGTTTGTTTGACCAAAGCTTTGGCCTCGTCGAGCTTAGTGCGGGCTTGGGCCTGATTATCCATGGCCAGCGCCAGGCGACAGCGCTCTAGGGTCGCTTCGATTTGGAAGATCAGCATCTTGCTGCGATCGGCGATTTGTTCCACCTCAGCAAGATCGCGATTGGCCTTTTCCAGGTATTCGTCTTTGACCAATTTTGAATTTTGTAGAGCTTTGCTCTTCTCGCAGAGTATTTTGAATTTTGAATTCATCCGCCACAGTGCCGCCCGCGCCAAAAGGCCACGAGGTAATTCTTGTTCTTGCCCAGCCTGACGCAGCAGTGAAACACTCTGATGAAGGTGATGGGTGGCCTGCTGCAGAAGCGCTGTAAGAGCTTCTGCAGTGATGGATTCAGCTGGATGCTTGTGCCTAAAGGTTGCTTCTAGAAGATAGGTACGCCCAAGGGTTAAATTATCCAAACCATGAGTAAGAAGAGATAATTCTGAGGTCTGAGCAATTTCCAAGGTCTTCTCAGCCCGATCGCGCACTTCATCACAGCGAGTCAGCCACGCCTGTCTGCCCGACCGGTCTGACGGCCCGATCTCAACCATCTCCCCTGGCTCCAGCAGGTCCCGCTCCAGCAACAAATCACAGTAATAGAATCCTGCCAACGAGTAGAGCCGCGAATACTGGGTATTCTGCTCAGCTTGGAGCGCCTCGGTTTCGCGGAAAGCCATCAGGGAAGACGGCAGACGAGCCGTCTGATGCAGGGCATTCGCCAGATTTGTCCGATTAATCATTCGCTGAAAGGAATCGCCGCTGCGATCGCTCAGCTCCACCGCCTGCTCCCCCACCCGCACCGCCGCCGCCACATCCCCCAGCGTCAGATACAGCTCGCTAAGGTTGGAGGCTTGAATAGCAGCATTTTTCCAGTCTTGAGCAGTAATGTATCTCTCTACTGCTGCTTGCATTGGCTGGATAGCCTCTGCTAATCGTCCCAACGCTCGCAAGCAAAAGCTGACTTGATTCAGGACCCAGGCTTGGTCATCTTCTGTCAAGTTTGGATTCGGACGGGTAAACGGAACATCGAACAAGGCTATTAGGGCGGCCAGATCGGTACCCATTGCCCCTAGTTTTCGCTCACTAAACTTCTCTTCTTTGCGCTGAATCCGATTGTAAAAAACATCGTCTAAAGCTTCTTGCCACAGCTCTGCTTTCCCGCCATGGCCAACGGCATGATATAGCGGCATCATCTTTTGCAATGTATCAGGCAATTCCGGAGCCACCTGCTTTAAATGCTCATAGAGCCGACGATGGGCTTCCTTTGTCGCATCTGGATATTGACCAGCCAGCTGAGCGGCAAAATACTCCCGAATCAGGGGGTGGGCATCGAGGGAATTGGGAATGGAAAACTGAGAATTAATCGCGCGCCGATTGCCCACATCCGCCAGAGAATCTGCACTCAGTAAGCCATAGTCAATCAGATTTGACACCGCCCACTGACAATCCTCCACGCTTAAATTCACCAGCGCCTCCGTCAGTCCAGGAATCACCGGCGCCGCACAGACCGCCGCCAAACAATCCACCTCCGCCGGTCGATCAAACAGCCCCAACAGCCGCAAAATCGACAGCATTATTTCGCCACGGCTATAGTCATTCTGCAGCCCTAGCTTTTTCCTCACCCAGCGTTTACCTTGTTGAAGCGTTGACTGCTTAGGCACCAACCAGCGCTCATATTTTTCCACTAACTTGTAGGCATGCCCTCCAAGCTCTTGATCCACCCGCGCCAGATCCACCTCGCCAATGCGGCGCACATCTCCCCGGCAGACTTTCTGCAAATAGGTGCCCAACAGCCGCAGCGCTAGCCCGTGTCCCTGCACCTGCCGCGACGCCGCCTCCAGCTCCAGCTGTAGTCCCTGCACTCCCAACGCCCCCAGCAGTGCCGCCCCCGCTTGATCCGACAGCGCCTCCAGGTCAATCTTTGCCGCCGCCGAGATATCCGCCACCGCCTGCCGCGTGGTAATCACACACAGCCCCGGATTATCCGCCGCCAGCTCCCGCACCAGGGCCGCCAGCCCCTGGTCCTTTATGCGCCCCACCTCCACCGACGCCGCCCCCCACTGCAGCGGCTCCATGCCATCTAAAATCAGCAGCGTCCTGGTTCGTCGAATCAGCCGTGCTAGCCGTTCTCCCTTATCCAAGGCAGATCCTGCCTCAGGGCTGGGGTCACCAAAAAAACGCAGCGCCTCATTGATAAACCCTTCCGCCGAGACCTGGGCCTCATCCCGCGAGCCCTGGCTATAAAACGAATGGCCCAACACATGCTGGGCCCCGCGCCAACCCTGATCTGCCAGTCGCCGCAGCCATTCCGCCACCAGGGCACTTTTGCCCACTCCACCAAAGGCCACCAGGCTAATGACGCGGGTCTTGGGGTCTTCCCAAGCTGCATCTAGCTGATCTAGTTCCGCATCCCGCCCCACAAAATAAGAAACCGCTTGGGGCAGATGAGACGTGGAAATCTTGTTTGGTCGATTGGGTAAAGTCGGCGCTGGTGTAGTCTGGCCCGCCGTGCTGAGCGCAATGGATGACGACGGGCCGGTTAAGGGTGGTGAGACGTAGATCGTAATGCCTGAACTAGCCGCTGAATCCCCGGTGACCAACTTGGCGGCGGAAATAGATCAACGCTTTGTAACCGTTTCAGAGTGCGAGTAGCATCAATCTCAATCAGTGGTAGCTCGCAGGGCGATAGCTTTACAGGAAACAGAAAACTACTTCCCGGTGCGTATTCTCTATAGGCTTCGATCGCATCATACAGTTCTGGATAAATGCCCGAGGTATACCGCGCGCTGGTTTCAGCAGATAGACAAACCACGACGGCATAGGCATCACGCATCGCCTGTCTGATCGCCATTTTCCAGTCCTGCCCTAGCGGAATATCCTGATCCCACCAGACAGTTTCTCCAGCTGCGATCAATTCACTATGGAAACGGCGTACTTCGTCGGCATTGTCCCGACAGTAGGACAGAAAAACATGCTTTTTGGCCATCGACTTTCAGGGGCAAATATGGGCAAATTCCGTAGATTCTCCCAGTTTGCGCAGGGAATATGGGCCTGTCAAGGTGATGTCGCCGCGTCGGGTAAAAGCATTCTGTAGAGAGCCTTTACGCAAACACTCTGGCAATGGGAAGCCGCAAGTCTGGTAACAAAGGCGACGTTAAGCAGTTGCCCACCATCAGCGTGCTCACTAGCTGCAGTTGCGCCGCCTCCCGGCGATACACCGCCAGCGTTTCCAGCTGCCAATTCACAATCCAGTATTCTTGCACCCCGTGCATCGAATAGAGCTTCAGCTTAAATTCCTTGTCCCGCTGCTCATTCTGTTCCCCTGGCGATAAGATTTCCACGATTAACTCCGGTGCCACCGTCAAGTGACCCGCTGCGTCAAGGCCATTTGCCAGCTGGTCTTGGCTAATCCACACCACATCGGGAATCACCGCGTCCGTCGGCGAAAAAATCACCCCCGGCGTTTGAAAAGGTTTGCCTAGCTGAGTTTGCCGAGACCACGCCTCCAGCTCAAAGTGGATATTACCGCCAGCTCCCTGGTGGCGAATGTGGGGAGCGCGGGTCAGAAACAGATCGCCATCGATGATTTCATAGCGCTTCCAGCCGCCGTCGTCGGGCATAAATTTGATGTCGTCAACGGTCCAGCGGAGCGGTTGAGTCACCATAAACTTTAGACCTGAGCTATGGAGCTAGTGTAACCAAGTCGGTAGCAACGCATTTGTCTTCAAAAGTCAGGCGATTGAGACGCTTGAATGAGTTGAGCGATCGCATCGGCCTCCCCGCGTCTGAGGGCATAGTCCAGCGCTGTGCGGCCCCACTGATCGACAACCGTGGTATCGGCCCCGTGGCTTAGCAACCGTTCAGCGATTTCAACATGCCCTTTAAAGGCGGCCAAGATTAGGGGAGTCACGCCTTCGCCATCAATCCAATTCACTTCAGCTCCCGCCTCAATCAGCGCGATCGCAATCTCGGTGTGTCCGTCACGGGCAGCATAAATCAGCGCCGTGTTGGTGTGATAAACCCCATCGGGATCAGTGCCCGCATCGAGCAGCGATCGCACCGTGGCCACATCTCCCTCCAGCGTTGCCGCAATCAGCTGGGGTGGCGCCATTTCTGCAACCGTTGCCGCAGCGGGCGTTGCCGGACTTTTCGTGGTCAGTTGGCAAGCCGTTAATGGCATCAAGAGTGCGATCGCCATCCCCAAGCCAATGCCATAGCGAGTTGGTTCCCTCATCTTTATCCCTAGTTTGGGGCTAGCCCTCGGTGGCAGCAGTCGCCCGGCTATTTCAGTTTCTAGTTCCCCTTGTCTGTTAAAAGGAGAAGCGTTAGGAGGGCGCGCTTAAATAACATCCCATTGCCCCTGCGACCCATTCACCCTGCCACAGTCTTGTCCGGGTATTTTATTTTCAAGCTGATCCCTTAGTCCCGCTGCCCCCCGCTCTGGAAAATGGTAGGCAAACCGACGCCGCACATGACTAACCCACTGATTTTCCTCATCATATGTTCCAACCCGCTCATACCCTTTAACGAAGTCTTAGGGTTGGTACGAGATACTGGCCCATAAGTTTGTCAGGTTAGCTACGTCGGGGAGTTGGCCAAAACCTTTATACATAAGAAAAGGCAGCGATCGCTGACGTCATTAATCATAATGCCGTTCATCATAATTCTGATGGCCTTTTTACCGATTGCTTCCCGGCCCGGCCTACTCCATAATTCAATGGCAAACTGCGGCCCCACCCATAAGAGGGCTGGGGTCAGGGATGAAGGATAAACTCATTCCGCCAACCATAGCTGCGATACGGGAGATTTTATGACCACAGTGCAAACCGTCAGCACCCAACCCTATGCAGACCAGAAGCCGGGCACTTCTGGTCTACGCAAACAGGTGCCAACCTTTCAGCAACCAAACTATTTACAAAATTTTATTCAATCCATCTTCGACAGCTTAGAAGGTATCCAAAATCAGACTTTGGTACTGGGTGGCGACGGTCGCTACTACAACCGCGAAGCCATTCAAATCATCCTTAAAATGGCGGCAGCCAATGGCTTTGGCAAAGTGCTGGTGGGCCAAGGCGGCATCCTGTCAACGCCAGCCGCGTCTTGTGTGATTCGTAAAAACAATGCGTTTGGCGGCATCATTCTGTCGGCGAGCCATAACCCCGGTGGCCCAGAAGAAGATTTTGGCGTGAAGTACAACATTGAGAATGGTGGCCCCGCGCCCGAAAAAGTCACCAGTGCCATCTTCGATCGCACCCAGTCCATCACGGCATACAAAATCCTTGAAGTGAGCGACGTGGATCTGGATCGCATTGGCACCACACAAGTCGGCAATACGACCGTCGCAGTCATCGACTCGGTGGCTGACTATGCCGCGCAAATGGAGACGCTATTTGATTTTGCGCAAATCCAAGAGCTGTTGAGCAGCGGCACCTTTCGCATATGTGTGGACTCGCTACATGCGGTCACCGGCCCCTACGCTACGGCCATTTTTGAGCGGCGGCTCAACGCACCGGCGGGCACCGTACAAAACGGTGTGCCCCTCGAAGACTTTGGCGGCGGTCACCCTGACCCGAATTTGGTTTACGCCAAGAGCCTAGTAGACGTTCTGTTCCAAGCGGATGGCCCAGACTTTGGTGCCGCGTCGGATGGGGATGGCGATCGCAACATGATTCTCGGGCGCAATTTCTTTGTGACGCCGAGCGACAGTCTCGCCATTCTGGCAGCTAACGCTACGTTGGTACCCGGTTATAAGGATGGTCTTGCTGGCATTGCCCGCTCGATGCCCACGAGCCAAGCG
>JBCDFX010000241.1:0-6474 GCA_039177155.1 Cyanobacteria bacterium P01_H01_bin.119 | reverse complement strand
GGCATCACCTCAATGTGGGTGTAGCCCAGCTCCGTAACGTAGGGAATCAGCTTGTCGGCTAGCTCCCGGTAGGTCAAAAAGCGCGCACCGGGTTTCTCTGAGGCCCGCACCACTTCTCCCGTAGCCGGCGGCTGATCTGCGCTGGCGTGCAGCCAAGAGCCCAAATGAACCTCATAAACGGAAATGGGGGTTTCCTGGGGATCACTCTCTCGCCGTCTCTGGAGCCAGGCTTGATCCTGCCAGCTATAGTCAAGCTCGGCCACAATAGAGGCCGTTGCAGGACGAATTTCTTGACGAAATCCGTAGGGGTCAGACTTGGTAAATAGATGACCGTGGTGATTTTTGATTTCGTACTTATATTTCTCGCCAGCTTGAAGTCCAGGGATAAACAGATCCCAAACGCCGCTATTAATCAGCCGCATCTGGTGCTTACGGCCATCCCAGTTATTAAAGTCACCAATAACCGAGACATTGCGAGCATTAGGCGCCCACACGGCAAAATAAACGCCGGCCACCCCGTCAACCTGGGCAGGGTGAGCGCCCATTTTTTCATAAATTCGGTGGTGATTCCCCTCTCCAAACAGATGCAGGTCGTAGTCTGACAGCAGGGGAGATTTAAAGGCATAGGGGTCGTGCATAACCCACTGGCGATCGCCCCGTTTTGCCTTAATCAGGTAGTTACTGCCTAAATTGGTCGTCTCAATGATGCACTCAAAAAAGTTGGGATGATGGGCTGAAGCCATCCTATATTCTTGATGGGCTTCAGGGTGAATCACCCAGGCCGCCTCGGCATCGGGCAGATAGGCTCGCACGACCCAGTGAGGCGTATCGGTTTGATCGATATAATGAGCACCTAGAATTTCAAATGGATTTTGATGTTGATTCGCAACAATGCGCTGTACTTGATCAGGGGCAGCGGTTACTGACATACAGTACTCCTAGCTCCTATAAAAACTTTTCACATACGTTAACACGTTAGGCAATTGCACCTATATCGTCATCGCCTTAGGGAAAGACTTCTCCATCCGCAGCGGGTCTGTGTCGGTATTCCCCACGGCACAATAGAAAGGTCAACAGAAAGATCAACTCAAGCCACATTCTACGGGGAACGAGTCTTTTCCCAGCCGTTTTGAAGCAGTGATTGGAGGCATCTTATTTACGCCCGCCCCCTGGCCCGATTGATTGAAGAATTTCAAAAGCTGCCCGGCGTTGGCCCCAAAACGGCTCAACGGCTGGCGCTGCACGTGCTTAAGCGTCCCGAAACCGAGGTAAAAGCGTTGGCGACAGCCCTAATGGAGGCCAAGCTTCAGGTCGGTCAATGTACGGTGTGCTTTCACCTATCGGCGGATGCGGTGTGCAGTATTTGCCAATCTCCCAGCCGCGATCGCCAGACCCTCTGCGTTGTGGCCGACTCCCGCGATGTGATCGCCCTCGAAAAAACCCGTGAGTATAAAGGCCGCTACCACGTTTTGGGGGGGCTAATTTCACCCATGGACGGTATCGGCCCCGAACAGCTCAATATCAGCCCTCTGATTCACCGCGTTAATAAAGAGGGCATCAAAGAAGTGATCCTTGCTATTAGCCCCAGCATTGAGGGCGACACAACGACGCTCTATATTGGTCAGTTGCTCAAATCCTTTACCCGCGTTACCCGCATTGCCTTTGGACTGCCGATGGGCGGCGATCTGGAGTATGCTGACGAAGTCACCCTGGCCCGCGCTCTGGAAGGACGGCGAGAGCTAGAGTAGGGCTTTGTAGCTTTGGTCAGATTGCTCGCTCCACCCAGTGTTGCTGGAGTCATTGATACAGAGGCAATCTGAACAGCTTTGGTCAGATTGCTCGCTCCACCTAGTGTTGCTGGAGTCATGGATACAGAAGCAATCTGACTCGCACCGGCCGAATCTTTCGGCGGGTTGCTATATCAGGCGAAATCAAGCGTGTGGAAACGACAAACAATCTGGCTCGTAATTTTTTATCCCCACCAGACTGCCCTATCGCATCTCCCGACGGGAGAAAGTCTTACCTAAGTTTCTGCTTGACGAAGTTAAAGACCTTGGCAAGCTGAGTTTTAAGCTGAACAACTTCTTTCTCCAGCTTGTCAACTTTAGCTTTGAGCGCTGCAACATCGGCTGAGTCAGCCCCGGTCGGCGCGGCGGGGGCTGCAGCGGGGGCTGCAGCGGCTGCAGCTTGAGGCCGAGGCTTACGAGCCTTTGCCATCGCCTTTTTAATCGCTTCGATCAGCTCCTTTTGCTCAAAGGGTTTTTGAATAAACTCAAAATATTCAAAGGGCGGCGAAATTTTTTCGGTCACTTCTTCCTGACGACCTGACATCACCACCAGGGGAATACTCTGCAAATCGGGCTGTTTTTGGATTTCTTGAAAGACTTCCCACCCGCTCATGCGCGGCAGCAAGAAATCTAGCATAATCAGGTTGGGGCGCTGGTTGCGGATATTGTCTAGTCCTTCGACGCCGTCTTTAGCTTCCAACACTTCAAAGTTGCCCTGGGGAAGCATATCCCTGACACGCATCCGAATAACACGACTGTCATCAATGACGAGAATCTTGTGACTGGCCACAACCGACTCCTATGAGGATAACGAGACAAACTAAACACGACTCAAGACTAGGATGTGATTAGCTCCCTATGTTGATCAATATGGAGCTAAACGACAAACTGGAACCACTGCCGCCTATCATATCGATTCTGTGGTAGAACGGCGCACAATCCTTGCTTCAGTATGCCCGGTTTTGTCTGAATAATCAGGGGTAGGCCCGGCTCCTATTTCTGTTCCATTTTTATCCCAGAGGCCCACTCGGGTTGCCTATTTGGATGGTTCCTGAAATTGATCAAAAGGCTCCGGGCTTGCGCCCAGAATTACCCGATCTATTAGAGCCATTGCTAAGCCGGCGGCGAGGGATCAACCGACGTGAGGCCCTGATCAGTGGAATTCGATTAGATTGACGATTGTCTAAGCTTGACGGTTATTGAATTGACGGTTATTGAATTGAATGCCTAAGTCACTGTCTCAGTTAAAGCCCCAACCCCCAGAACCGCTGCCCCTTCCTCCCTGGCTTAAGCGACCTATCGGTAAGGCCAGCGAGCTATCTGAGGTACAGCGAATTATTAAAGCGAGAAATATTCACACCATTTGCGAGGAGGGCCGATGTCCTAACCGAGGAGAATGCTACGCCAATAAGACCGCAACCTTTTTGCTGATGGGGCCGGTTTGCACCCGCGCCTGTGGATTTTGTCAGGTTGATAAAGGCCACAGGCCGATGCCGCTGGACCCCGATGAGCCCGAAAAAGTGGCCGAATCTGTACGGCTGCTGGGGCTAAGCTATGTGGTGCTCACCTCGGTGGCGCGGGATGATTTACCAGATAAGGGGGCAGACTGGTTTGTGCGCACCATGGCGGCGATTCGCGCGGTTAATCCGGGGACGCAGATTGAGGTGCTCACGCCAGACTTTTGGGGGAGTATGCCGGGCGATCGCGCCGTTTCTTTAGCGCTGGCCCAGGCGGAGCGCGTCGCTACGGTCGCCGAAGCCCGTCCCGCCTGCTTTAACCACAATGTGGAAACTGTCCGGCGGCTGCAGGGGCCTGTGCGGCGAGGGGCCAAATATGAGCGATCGCTGGCGGTATTGAAAACCGTCAAAGCGGTGGACCCTAACATCTTGACCAAATCTGGCCTGATGGTGGGCCACGGAGAGACCGAAGCCGAACTGATTGAAACCTTTGAAGATTTACGCGCAGCCGGCTGCGATCGCCTCACCATTGGCCAATATATGCGGCCTTCTCTGGCCCACCTGCCCGTGCAGCGGTACTGGCACCCCCCAGAATTTGAAAGACTAGGAGCGATCGCTCGGGAGATGGGCTTTTCCCACGTGCGATCGGGGCCGCTGGTTCGAAGTTCGTATCATGCGGGAGAAGCGGAGTGAGGCGCCCTAATTTGCCATCCGCATCTCTTGCCGAAAGCGATAGTCCTCGACTTTGACCCGAATATTTTTGACGTGTTTCTTTACCGTGTTGACGGTGATAAACAGCTCTTGAGCAATGTCACGATAGGGCACCTGGGCTTTACGCCGGAGCCAAATTTCTGATTCCCGAGCGGTAAAGCCATAGCGCTCGACATCCAGTAGGGCCTGTGCCTGGAGCGATCGCTGCTGATCTTCAATCGTGAGCCAAATCATCGGCGGCATGGAAAGTTCAGTGATCTCTAGAGACAGCGGCGACCACCTGGCCCGCAGCCGCAATCGACCGGCAGGCTCAAAGTCTAGCTCAGATTCAATCACGACGGTTGGATAATGAGGCGACTGGCGATCGCGGTGCTGAGATTGTGTCGCGGTTTTCAACCGATTCGGATCGGTGTGGTACTGCTCAGGGTGCCACTGCTGGCTGTCGATTACGGCCCGGTGGATTCGATTCACTTCCTGATCAATCAAGCCTGCATGATTCGGAAGCTGGTAAAACCGCCCCAAAATGTCATAGGCTAGGCCGTTGGCATAGTGCAGATCCCCTGCTGGCGTCAAAATCAGCAGACCGTCGATAAATCCTTCCAAAATGCTCTCTAGAAAAGGGTTCTCAAATTGGTTCGCACGCTTTTTCAGGCTGTTGAGCTGGGCTTGTAATGTCTTCATCGATCGCACCTCAATCATGTCTGTCTACTGTGGTGTTCTCCGGAGCGTTCTTTGGGACGCTGCTCTAGAGCGCCACTCGGCGGAGACCACTATTTAAGAAATAGATCGGGGCGATCGCGGTTTATGCAGTTTTTAGGCAATCCATTGCCGAGGATTTGATGGATTTTTGTTGAGTTTTCTTGAGTCGGGGGCCATTTATTTTTAAGTTCAAAAAGATAAGTCTTCTGGGTCTATGCCTGGTTCTAGGTAACGCCGTTACAGGGCAGCTAGAGAACGCCGCCAACCCATAGAAGCTCAGCCCGCCTGCGGCAGCATTCGCTAGGCTGGAACTATACCGAGTTAGCTTGTTTACAGAGCACCCATTACTGGGATGTCTATTTAATGACAAGCTGGCCCGCAGTCTGGTTAGCCAAACTGCCGACTGCGGCTATCATAGCGTTCGCAATTTTACATCTCGTTTGTGATCGATAACCCCACGCAGGGTCATAAAAAATCTTTTGGGAGGAAGAATGAATATCGCCGTTGTCGGTCTTAGCCACAAAACAGCACCTGTCGAAGTTAGAGAAAAACTCAGCATCCCCACGCCACAGACCGCTGATGCGATCGCCCAGCTTAGCAGCTATCCCCATATCGAAGAAGTTTCCGTCCTCAGCACCTGCAACCGTTTAGAAATACACCTTGTCACTCGTGATACAGAGCAGGGCATTCGCGACGTTACCCAGTTTCTGTGTGACTACGGCAAGGTGTCTCTCCATGAACTCCGCCAGCATCTGTTTATCTTGCTGCACCAGGATGCGGTCATGCACCTAATGCGGGTATCCGCCGGGCTGGACAGCCTGGTACTGGGCGAAGGGCAGATTTTATCTCAGGTGAAGCATGCCCACCAGCTGGGTCAACAGCATAAGGGCGTTGGTCGCATTCTCAATCGGCTGCTAAAGCAAGCCATCACCGCCGGTAAGCGCGTGCGCACCGAAACCAGCATTGGCACGGGCGCTGTCTCTATTAGCTCTGCCGCTGCTGAACTGGCTCAAACCAAAGTGGATGACCTGAGTCAGTGTCGTATCGCCATCTTGGGTGCGGGCAAAATGTCGCGGCTGCTGGTGCAGCACTTGCTGTCCAAGCGGGCCAACAAAATTACGATTCTCAATCGTTCCCTAAAGCGGGCCGATGAACTGGCTCAGCAGTTCAATGACGACGGTATATCGACCGGCACTTTAGAGACGATGATGGATACCTTGATGGTCTCCGATTTGGTTTTTACCTGCACCGCTGCAACAGAGCCTCTGCTGGATAAAGCAACTCTCAAGGGCATTTTGGCCGATCGCCACCTGATGCTGTTTGATATTGCCGTACCCCGCAACGTTCACAGCGACGTCAATGAGCTAAAAAATGTCCAAGCCTTTAACGTGGATGACTTAAAAGCAGTAGTAGCCCAAAACCAAGAGAGTCGCCGCCGCATGGCCCTCGAAGCTGAAGCGCTGCTGGAAGAGGAAGTAGATGCATTTATTGAATGGTGGCGATCGCTCGACACTGTTACTACCATCAGCAGCCTGCGCAGTAAGGTGGAGTCTATTCGCGAACAGGAGCTAGAAAAAGCCCTTTCTCGCCTAGGCTCCGAATTTGCGGAAAAACACCAAGAAGTAATTGAAGCGCTCACCCGAGGCATCGTCAACAAAATCCTGCATGATCCGATGGTGCAGCTCCGGGCCCAGCGCGATATTGATGCTCGCAAGCAGGCCATGCAAACCCTCCAGGTGCTGTTTAATTTAGAGATGGCCTCCAGCGAAAAATTTAGCTGAAAAATTCAACTAGAAAGTTTGGCGTTGCTTAATTCAGGT
>JBCDFX010000240.1:0-6534 GCA_039177155.1 Cyanobacteria bacterium P01_H01_bin.119 | reverse complement strand
GGCTTACCGTCAGCAGGCAGAAGGCGTTCCCCTACCGTCAGAAACGGCTAGCGATCCGGAGACTGAATCTGCGGCGTCTAATCTGTCTCTTAACGAATCAGCAGCAGTCAGCGACTCCCAAGGATTGGTGAGCGACCCAGAGTCTCGGCTCCAGACTGACACAGCCTCTCCGGTTGAGCGCCTAAAAGCTCGGTTAGGCTACCGGTCCGGCTCAGAGACAGATGACTCAACGGATCAAACTCCGCTCAATCAGCAGATAGGCCAGCTTAACAGCACTATTGAACAAACCCGACTTCAGCGTCAGCATCAGGATTACCTAGAGCAGCTTATTCGCACCCGCCCTGTGCAATCTATGCTGCCGAGCCCTGTGCTGACGCAGACGATGCAATCGCCGCGCACCCCAGCGGCCAATACTACCGCTGTCCTGCCTGCGCTGCCGCCAGGGCTGCCGGGCCGTTCGGTGGATGCGGTAAGGTCGTCCACTGGGCCTCAGGAGCAGGCTTCCTTAGCGCGGCAACAGCCAGCGACAGCGGCTGAGCTGCTGGGTTATAGCGAGACCCGCTCCACCCAGATTCGCTCTACTCAGGCCCAATCTTTCCCTCAGCCGGAGGGCGGTTCGCTCCAGCCACGATTTTCCAATTCTGCTGCGCCTTCAATCACCGCTGAGCTGCCTGATACCGACAGTCGTTTTTACTCTGAGGAGGCTGAAAGTGATGAGGGAGCTGCGGTTGAGGCCACAGCTCCCGATCCGGCTCTATCACCTGCTTCTCGTTCTGCGATCGCGGCCCGACTCACAACGGCAGATTTGCTCCGGGGGCAGTCAATGACCCCGGCAGTCGCGGGTCAGTATCGCTTTCGGGAAGATATCAACATTCCTCCTCTCCAGTTTGAGGCTATTACGATTAGTCAAAATTGCCCTCTTCCGCTTGCTGAATCTGAGGTTAATGGGGATGACGGGCCTGAGGTCGAAGCTAAGCCCGTTGAGCCCGACTCAGAGTCAAACTACAGCGAGAGCCGGTCGAGCAGTTCAGCCGTCTGCCTGGGTGAGACCAGCGTGTTGGCGCAAAGAATGCCGGAGGCGGCAACTGCGGGTACACCAATCCCTGGCAGCGTGCTGTCGCCTACCCGGTAGAGCTGTTTAATCGGCGTGGTGCAACTGGGGAATAGCCCCTTATCTGCCGGAATGGCCGGGCCGTAGGTTCCCTGATGCCGCCGCAGATACCGTTGGTGAGTTAGGGGCGTGCCGACTAAATCTACGACGATGCGATCGCGCAGATCGGGAATCACCTTTTCGACCGCCCGGTAAAGGGGCTCAGCTCGCTGACGCTTGCGATCGCGGTACTGATGATCTCGCTGCCAGCCCTGCCACGGTTCCAGGGTGTAGGCGTGGATGACGTGATGTCCCGGAGGCGCTAGCTCAGGGGCCAGCACCGATGGAATAGAAATCATGCAGGTATTGCCGGGAACGGTGATGTCTTGGTCGCTGTCGTGAACCACTACATGGTGAATCGTTAAATCCTCTAGCCCCTCCGCCCGAATGCCCAGATGCAGATGCATAAAGCTGTTGATTGGGGTCATTTGCAGCGATCGCTGACGGTAGTCGGGGGGCAGGTCCTGCGGATCGAGCAAATGGTTAAGCGTGTCCCAAATCGTAGCGTTAGAAATAACCACATTGGCGGTCAGTGTTTCACCGGTTTTGAGCCGCACCCCCGTTGCCCGGTTCTGCTGGATTAGGATCTTTTCCACATGGGCGTTAAGGCGTAGGGTGCCGCCGAACTTTTTTAATCCCCGTACAAGGGCATCGACAATGGCACCGCTGCCCCCCACCGGATAGTCGATCACCGAATGGGTGCGCTCCCCAAACATAAAGGCGACTTCTGGCGCGATCGTTCCCGCTGCTTTAAGGCCAGAGAGCAAAAAGCATTCTAAATCAATCAGCCGGCGCACAAAGGCATCGCTTATCGTTTGATCCATCAAATCGCCCACCGAGCCCTGCAGCCCAAAAGACTTGGGCAGAAGCTTTAGCAGCGGCCAGCCGTAGCGGCCCAGGAGCACTGGAATCAGGGAAAAATCTGAGCGTAGCGCCAGGGTGGGAATAGCTTTGAGTCCGTCGTAGATATCCAAAAGCTTGGCTTCTAGCGCTTTTAGCTCTTCTGCGCCGGTTGGAGTGAACTGGGCGATCGCGCCCCGATAGCGCTCCAGATTGCCGTAAATCGGCAGCGTGCCCTCAGGAAAATGATAGTGACCGAGGGGATCATAGGCGATCGCGTCCACCGACTCTTCTAGGGCATCCAATACCTGTCGCAGGGGATTTAAAGAATGGGGATCGCTCAGCCCGCAGTAGAACGACGGCCCCGAATCAAACCGAAATCCGCTGCGGGTAAAGTCATGGGCGGCCCCCCCTGGAAGGCTGTGGCTCTCGCAGAGGGTTACCGAGTAGCCATAGCGGGCTAGCAAGGCTCCGGCGACGAGCCCGCCAATGCCGCTGCCAATAATTAAAGCCGAAGGCGCGCTGCTCATAAATGATTTAAATTCACAGAAATGTAGCTTTGGTTAGATTGCTCACTGCACCCGGTATCGCTGGAGTAGTTGACATAACAGCAATCTAACTCCCAACCTGTCCGAACCTTTCACCGGACTACCATGCTTTATTTTGACCACATCCAGAGCCCCGGCTTTTGCCAGCAGATCAGTTGTGCATATTCTTCGTTGAGGTGTTGCTGGGAGAAGTCATCGGCAATGGCCATAATCTGGTTAAACTTTTGCTCTATTGCTGCCGTAAGTTTGTCAGATTTTTGAGGTTTACCCATCTCATCACCTCCTGTTTTATAAGATTTGATTTGACGCTTTAGCGCTCTGGCTGGAGGCTATCCTGCTTGCGTTCAAAGGCAGCCAGCAGTGGTGCAAGCCGCATTTTTATGGCATGGTGCTGTTCGATCCCTTCAAACTGGTAGCGGTTATAGCCGCCGTCCTCGACGAGACGGGCAAGGTAGCTGACCCGCTCTGGCGGTGCCGGGTGGGTGGAGAGCCAGGCTGGCCCGGTTGGGTTTTGCGACTCTTCGTTCAGGGTAATCATCAGGTTGTGCAGTCCGTCTGCGGCATAGCCCCCGCCGGCTAAAATTTGGGTGCCCATAATATCGGCCTGACGCTCCATCTGTCGGGAGTAGCCCGTGATGGCGGCCCCGGCGGCCAGATTGGCCAGCTGAGGGATAGGAATATACTGGGCCAGGCTAGCGGTCAGGTTGCCGCTGGTTGCCAGTTGAAAACCGTGGGACAACACCGCGTGGGACACTTCGTGGGCAATAAGCCCAGAGAGCTCAGCTTCAGAATTGGTTTTGAGAATTGCTCCAGCGTTGATAAAAATCTTGCCCCCCGGCAGCGCAAAGGCGTTGAGGGTTTCATCGGCGATAACGTAAAACTGGTAGTCAAACTCATCTCGCCCGGTAAGCTGGGCAAGTTTTTCGCCAATGCCGCGAACATAGTCTGTTACGTCTGGATCGTCAATCATGGGCAGAACTTGCTGCACCTGGGCTGCAACGCGATCGCCCACGGCCTGCTCCCCCTGGAGCATCAGCAAGGTCGAATCTATAGCGGTAAAGGGCGCTAACAACCCACCCGTCAGGGCATAGCCTAAAGCGCCAGTAATCACGTTGGTCACCAGATTGCCCTGGAGCCGCTCCCGCAGTTCACCTCGAAAGCGCCCCATACTGTCGTCGGCCAGGGCTAACATATCGGCCTGATCCGGATGGTCAGGGTGCAGGACGCTAAACTGCCGGGCGGCGATCGCAGACTCCAGCCACTGCTGCCGGGCACCATAGACCTCCGCCTGAGCGCGGAGCACATCGGGGTGGGTGGGGTAGAGCGCTGTTACCGCTTCAACCGCTGCTGTGGCTGCTTCAGGCTGTTCGTATTGAATCAACGCTTGAGCATAGCGGCGATGACCGGGCAAAAACTCGGGATACTCCTCGGTCAAAAGCTGAAGGGAAACCAGGGTACGGTTTTTATTGTTTTGCTCTATTCCAGCGATCGCCTCCTGCCAGTAAAAGGCACCGCCCGGAGGCAACTGTTCAGGATCGCTGTAGACCGCAGGCAGCGGCTCGCCAATTTGTCCGTCCCAGTCTGGCTCTTTAATCTGGCGGTAGAGCGCGGTAGCCGCCGCAGTGTCTCCGGCTAAATAGAGCCGATCGGCCTCCCGCAAAATCTCCTGGGCCGGGGTCAGCACCAGCGGATCAGAGAGATCAGGCCCATCAATCGCATAGGGATCAATGACCTTATCGGGCTGAGGCGATGTTGTGGCGGTTGGAGGCGGTGCCTCAGGCTGCTCTAAAGAGTCTGAGGCAGCGGCAGCATCAGACTCTGTTTCAGAAGAGCCGAAATACTCATCGGAATCAGTTTGTTCCGGCGGCAGCGGCAGTTCATCCCCAGTTTCAATCGGCTCTGGAGTCAAGACTTCTGCAGGAGAAGCCGACTGCGCTACACCGGGCGTTTGCTGCGTAAACACGATAAACAGACTGAGCAGCAGAGTGACGATCGCGCTGCTGACCACCAGCCACCAAAATTTTTGAACTGTTTTATTGCCCATAGCGCCTACATGCCCCTTCAGCAGCCACGCTTACCATCATAGATTTGCCGTCCTCTAACGTGTCGGTTTGTAGCAGCAATCACCATAGAGAGGGTTTTTCTTAAAGCAGAACACCCCTTATAATAATTTTTGTAACGTTTATGCCGCTCTAATCAACTTGCTTGCTGCACCTAGTATCGCTGGAGCGTTCGACGTAAAAGCAAGCTGACTCGCAACCTGCCCAAGCTCTTTCAGCGGATTGCCGCCACCAAGTCTTATCTCTCCCCAAACTCCCAAAAATCATGGACCTAGACACTCTCAAAGCCTATCTCAACTTTTTTCATCCCGTTATGATGTGGGTGCTGCTGGCCCTGACGGTTTATGCCCTTTATTCAGGGATTCAAGTTCGTCGCATTCGCTACGCCGACAAAGAAACTAAAAAAAAGTTAGTCAAAGGCAAGTTTAGTCTCCGCCACCATCAGATGGGCTCTGCCGTGCTGGCTTTTATGGTGTTAGGGAATTTGGGTGGTATGGCGGTAACTTATATCAACAACGGCAAGCTATTTTTTGGCCCGCACCTGCTAGCTGGCTTGGGCATGACCGGACTGATTGCTGTATCTGCGTCTCTGGTTCCTTTTATGCAAAAGGGCAATGAAACCGCTCGCTTAACTCATATCAGCCTCAATGTGATTGTTACCGGGCTATTTGGCTGGCAGGCTGTTACCGGAATGCAGATTATGCAGAGGATTTTAGCCAACTTTTAGGGCCCGCCATCGCTTTTTTGAAGCGTTATCCAGCACATCTTGTGCGGCTAGAGCTCGGACTCTTCATCGGCTGGATTGGTCTCTGGTTGGGAGCTGTTACCGTCTGGGTGGGACGAACTGGCCTCGGGGTGGGATGTGCGGATTTGTTCAGTTTCTGGACAATCCTCGGTTAGTTGCCACTCAAACTCTCCTCGGGGCACCGTCGCCAATTTTTTCGTAATGGCACCAATGCTCTCTAGGCGCACAATTTCTTCCCAAGATGAAGTCTCGTCTTCGTCTTCGGTTTCATAGCGTAATGTAACCAAATCTCCTTCAATATCTAAGATACGTACGCGTTCGAGCCAGCGCTGCTGATCCCGTAAAAAAATCCAAACCTCACGTTCATCACAGCAGAGTTGATAAATCTTGCGACGCAACATGGGGTTTTTCTCCTCAGCCGGAAACATATTCATAAGTTACTTACTATCGGAACTGACCTGTAGATGGAACAGCCTATTTATCGAACTTCTGTATTTTAGACATTTTAGACGAGTGTAACGCCTGCCTGGGATCATGGCCTGGTTTGGGGTGATCTAGCGGTGGTTTGGGCCGATCGCGTCACTGAGCCGTCAGCTTAAGTTGAGACGGGTAGTGATAGCTGTGGTAAATCGCTAGGGTAATAATTTTGGCATCCATTGTTTTGATTGCTATGGCGGGCGTGGGTGAGGCTGGGGGGGGGCCGGGTAAATCAGGCGCGGATAAATTAGGGACAGGTAAATCAGCCACAAATCCAGGATTAACATCGTAGGCGGGGAAGCAGGCTGCGCCAATAGTTAGGCGTATGCAGTTGCCTGGCGGTACCCTAAAGCAAGTGGGCTGCAGAGGAACGGTAACGGGCAGCACTGCCGACTGCTGAAGACGGGCATAGCCCTGGGTCAGGTTATAAACCCTACCGTTGGGATATACCTCAGAGAGCACAACAGAAAGATCAAAACTGGGGGCATCGGCGCTGCAGTAAATTTGAGCGGAGACTTCACCTGCGATCGCCAGCGGCATCAGCAGTGGCTCACTGGTGTAAGTGGCCAGGTCACTGCGGCAGTCTAAAGCTGAGCGATCAAAGCTGCCTGACGGACTGGCGCTGTGGCCTCCCAGGGCCGGTGCGGGTCGCCAGGGGTCGTGAACAATATAGTCTGGCAAATCTGATTGGGGTTCCGCCCGCGTGGCGGGAGC
>JBCDFX010000239.1:0-6543 GCA_039177155.1 Cyanobacteria bacterium P01_H01_bin.119 | reverse complement strand
ATTTTTAAGGTCGAGCGATCGCCCCCATTCCCGCCAGGTTTCTAGCGCCCCTTCGTACATTCGCACCTTAATCAGGTTAGCGCCGTCCCAAAAGCCGACCCGAGCCCCCTGCTGAGCCGCGTAACGGGCCAAGGTGACATCATCACAAAACGAAGCCCGGGCGCTGGTATATCCATCTAGCGCCGTCAGCACGCTGCGACGGCACAAAAAGCACTGACCATTGGCCATCACCCGCTCAGCCGCATTGCCCCGATTCCCCGCTGGGCCAAACCGATAAATCAGCGTCATCAGCAGCGCCGGCTGCACTATGAATTCTCCCCACTGGCGCAAAATAAATCGAGGAGCCAACGACACCAAATCGTACTGAGCAGCCTCAGCTTGCTGAATCAGCGTACTGACCAACTGCGGCTGCGGGATAGTGTCGGCGTCGATCCCCAAGATCCATTCGCTATCGGCGGAACTCTGCAAAAATCCAGTGTGCAGGGCCCAGGGACGGCCAACCCAGCCCGGTGGCAGCGGATCATCTGTTACCAGGCGAAAGCGTGAATCGTCTTCAGCCGCCGCTTTCACCAGCGCTGGCGTGCCGTCTGTTGAACGGCTATCCACGACAAGAACTTCTCGTACCGTCTTATCCTGCTGGCTAAGCCCTTGCAGACAAGGATCAATGCGCAGCGCCTCGTTTAGGGTGGGCACAACCACCGAGACCTTACCCACCGTATTCTGACTTGGGGGCATCGGCAACAGGGGAGGCCGACGGCTGGGCCCCTGACTCAGGCGGGAGAGCAAAAGCGCGATCGCCGGAAGCTGATACAGCAGCAGCAGTAGTGCGGCCCCAGAGAACCAGTTAGGTAGCCAATCAGAAATCCCAGCAGACAGCCCAGCGGGAATCGTCGTCAGACTCGACAGCACCAGCAGCATTACTTTGGCGATACGCCTGCAACCGCCGCTGATGGAGCCACGTAGCTACTGGTATTTGCAGCGGATAGGTCACCAGAGACTTCAGCTCCTTGGCCGGCTTTAGGCTGGTCGTCCCCGGCCCACAGCCAGCACACAAAAGCCGGCACAGCGCCCACCAACAGACCTAACAGCACAGGCGTGTAGATCCCAGAGGCCAGGCTCATAACTGCAGCAAACCCAAAGTTAAGCAGATACACCACAAATGGCACATTCACCTGAGAACGATTTAAGGTTGACGGCACCGAGAGCAGACGCCAGATAACCGCAGCGATCGCCATAAAGACGAGACCTGTGCCCAGCCAGCCCGCAAAGTTTTGGTAGGGCATGCCAAAGAAGGCTCCGGGCTGGTGCCAGTACCAAAACGGCATTGCTGTTTGGCTCATGGCAGGGTCTAACACAAAGTCCCAGGCGGTTAACAACCCAGCCCCTAATATCAAAGCGCTAATGTGTAAAACCCCCATCAGCAGGCGGCCTTCACCCCGCTGACGCCCCTTTGCCAGCAGCCCCGAACGGGCCAGAACATAGGACGAAAGCCCTAAGTAAAACCAAGACATCGGAATCGTAAAGGGAACTAGCCCGGCAACTTTGTAGCCCAGTCCATTCAAATAGCTGTAGTCGCCAAAGGGAAACCCAGTGCTGGTTCCCAGCAGTTCGCTCGCTAAAGAGATGCCAATTGACGGCAGCAGAAACGCTAGCAGGGCAGATAATCCAAGGGTCCGATAGGCATAGAGGGTGACTGCGATCGCCCCCAGCACAATGTAAACCACACCGCCCCCTGCCATGCTCCAAGCAAATGCTGTCTGCCCCGCTGGAACATACTGCAAAAATTCAGGGTTAGGCATTACCCAGAGCAGTCCTGCTAACCCAAACGCCATGGACACCCCATGACCTATTAAGCAGTACCGTTCAACCATCGCCAACCTGGGCATACGTTTCTCCTTCGATGAGAGTGTTTTGCGATTAATAGCGTTTAGACCTAAGCACCGGGCCTCTAAAAATTCCGCCTGTCAATGCTGCCTGTCGCCTACATGGGTCGCTATGGGCGACATTACCGGATAGTCATCAAATTATGACTGTCTCAGGTCGAACTTTTATTTAAAATCCTGCCCTAATTTATAAGTTTTGTAAATGCCGGTGTTTCAACCTGTTGTGCTCAAATCTGCACTTGAGTTTCAATGGCGCAGAATAATTTATAGAGCAGTTCGCGATCGCCGAAACAAGCGGCTATCATTACTATAAATGAGTAGCCTATCGTATTTTGCATGTCTAAGGTCTCTCCCAATTCGGCTTCTGAGCTTGTGATCCGTCCCATTCAATATCGGGACTTGGACGTGCTGGAGCGCTGCAGCTGCAATACTCTGGCTGTGGAGGGGGTGGCCGTCGAGAAAGGAGAGCAGGCCAAATCTTATCCCCTTGAGCAAATCAAGCGCTGGTACGGCCCGCTTAAGCTGCTGAGCTTGTTTCCCAATCCTCTACAGCGTTTGATGACGGCCTATGTTGCCGAAAAGGCTGGTCACCTGTGCGGCGTTATCAAAGCTTCCCCGTTTAATGAAACCAAAAGCACCTGGCAGGTTGACCATGTAGCGGTCAACTCCGCCCTGCCGCCAGAGCTGGGCACTAATCTTTTCTCAACGGTCGGCTCTCAACTGCTGCGGCACTGCTTTGAGAAGATTTGGGAAGCCCGCACGTGGCTGGTGGAAGTCGATATTCAGCATAAGTCTGCTCTGGCGCTGTATCGTCAAAACGGCTTTCAGCCCTTAGCCCAGGTAACCTACTGGTCTATGACGGCTGAGCTGCTAGCGTCTTTGGCTGGTCGTGAGCCGGATTTGCCCAATCTGCTACCGGTGAGCAACGCCGATGCTCAACTGCTTTATCAGCTTGATACAGCCTCAGTGCCACCCTTGGTCCGTCAAGTTTTTGATCGCCAGATTCAGGACTTTAAAGTCGGTCCGCTTCAATCCTTGACCAGCAGCCTTAAACGGTGGGCACACCAGCAAGAGACCGTCAGCGCCTATGTGTTTGAACCCCAGCGAAAAGCGGCTATTGGCTACTTTCAACTCACCATTAACCGACAGGGCACCAGCGCTCACCAGGCTCAGCTAACGGTTCACCCGGCTTACACTTGGCTGTATCCCGAACTCATCGCTCAGATGGCTCGCATTCTTCAGTCCTTTCCGCAGCAGCCCTTAGGCTTGGCGTCTTTAGACTATCAACCTGAGCGAGAAGAATACTTATCTCAGGTCGGTGCACTCCCACTAGAGCGCAGCTTGATGATGTCTCGCTCAGTTTGGCATAAGCTCCGGGAGTCTAAAGCTATGTCTCTGGAAGGACTCCAACTTTCAGATGTGCTGCAGGGGCTGCAGCCGACGGGCAAACCTGTTCCGGGGCGCTTTTCATGGCTGCTGGATCAGGGCTCGGCTATCTTACCAAATGGAATGTCTGGGCCCAATGAAATATCTGGGAATTCAGCCTCTGAGCTGCTAGAGCCCTCCGGCGGAGCGACACCCCAGTTTGATAACGATGGGGATACTTCCCGAAGAAGGGATTCGGAATCTGATCAAGACTGCGGCTGAGGCGGCGGGGCCAAGTGGGGTCAAGTACTGTCACTCCCGATTCCAAACCAGACCAGGTTTTAGAAGCATAAGCCCGCACAAGAGGATTAGATGCTGTGGTGTCAGCCCTAGGATTAGACATTGGCCGCAAGCGGATCGGAGTGGCCGGCTGCGATCGCTTGGGGTTAATGGCGTCTGGATTAACCACTCTAGAATGGCGATCTTTTGAGGGATTGGTGGCTGACCTAAGCGCGATCGCGGCTGAACGGGCCGTTGAAGTATTGGTGGTTGGCCTGCCTTACACGATGGATGGTAAGCTTGGCTTTCAGGCTAAGCAGGTGCAAAAACTGGCTCGTCGGCTATCAGAGGCGCTACAGTTGCCCGTGGAATACATGGATGAGCGACTGACATCGTTTCAGGCTGAACAATTGATAATAGCTGAACATCGCTCGCCGTCTCGCAATAAAGCGTTAATAGACCGCAAAGCAGCAGCTATTATTTTGCAGCAGTGGTTAGAGCAGCGTCGCGCTGCGCAGACCTAAGGCCACGCAAGCCTAGGAATACTGCGCCGTGCTGTTGCCGGCTAACCTACCTGACCCGTTGTTAGCACAACCCGCCCAACCCTTTGGTGTGCCCCCGCAAGTAAGATGGACGAACCCGGAATTGTGTTAGTGGATGAGACGGGGCGATCGCTGCCATGTTCAGTAGAGCAGACTATTGAAGTGGCCAATACTCGCTACCTGATTTTGATGCCCCTCGATATCCCCATCGAGATTTTTATGTGGCAAGCAGACGATGAGTCAGACGCAGAGGTGCTAATAGATATCGAGGAGACAGATATTGAAGCGCTGCTTCCCTCTGCTAAGGCCGTGTTATCTGAGCAAAACATGTCTCTCCTTCACTCTGCGCTGACGTTGACGGCCACTGGCGAAGTTCCCGAACTCACCGAAGAAAATTCATTCACCCTAGAGCTGAGTGATGATGACGTGTCTGATTTGGCGGCTGAGGAGTTCCAAATTTTGGCTACGTTTTTCCATGAAGATAATGAATACACGGTGTGCACTCCCGTTGAACCTCTATTATTTTTTGCTCAGCAGAGCCAAAATGGCATCACTGAACTCCTCTCCCCCGAAGAATTTCAACGGATTCGGACGGAGCTAGAAGACAAACTATTTGACGCGCTCGATTAGGCATTATCCAAATAATCAAATTGGGAGCCATCGAATCCGCTGGTTACGGTTTCCCTAGGTTACGTTTTTTTAGTCACGGCTTCTTTTAGTCACGGCTTCCTGAAGAAACGCTAAAAGCTGAGCCTGATATTGACGTTTCCGTATACGATGCAACTTAAGATTTAAGTTATTTGGATTAAGTTCAAATTATATGTAGATGTCTTTAGTCACAGAGCGATCGCCAGCAGTGGTTTTTAAGGGCGATTTCATCTGTAAAAGTTTCCACCCCACCCGGTAAGGAGCTTCCATAGTGGTAGAAAGCTGTTTGCTCTCGACGAGTTGCGTCCTGCCAGTTTATAAGGCCCCTAGCGATTATCAGGCTTACCGCATCAGTCCAGGAGACACGAATCGTTTGGCGATTGTGTTTGATCCAACTGTTGCCAATATGTCTCTGACCTACTGTGTTGAGATTTTTGATATAGGCGGTAAAACGCCGCCGAATCGCCATCAAATTGCCGTAGAGATGTTTTTTGTAATCAGCGGTGAAGGTCGCGCTATTTGCGACGGTAAGGCTGTAGATATTAAAACTGGGGACAGTGTCTTAGTGCCGCCCAACGGTGTTCACGTACTTGAAAACACAGGCCCGTCTAGGCTATATACTCTGTGTATTATGGTGCCCAACGAAGATTTTGCCGAACTGATTCGTAGCGGCACACCTGTCGCCCTTGACGCGGAAGATTTGGCCGTGCTGCGACGCTCCGATCGACTCGTTAATGCAAATTAGACGGTTCGATGCGTCAGTCGGCTAACTTTGGGGTGGCAGAAGGCTTACGCCCATGGACGTAGATAAATTGGGTTCATCATTCGCTGGCAAAAATGCGGCATCCATCCCAGGCCAGCGGTTTTCGGTGCGCCCCCGGCAGACTCTGGCCATGTTAACCCGCGATCGCGTTCGTTTAGACGCCGATGTGTACTATCCCGATGCAGAGGGAACTTTTCCTGTCCTGCTAATGCGGCAGCCCTATGGACGCGCGATCGCCTCCACAGTCGTTTACGCTCATCCTGCTTGGTATGCCGCCCACGGCTATATGGTGGTGATTCAGGATGTACGCGGGCGGGGAACCTCTGAGGGGGAATTTCGCCTGTTTAGGCACGAGATTAACGATGGTGCAGACACGGTGGCTTGGGCCGCTCAACTGCCTCAGAGCAGTGGTCAGGTTGGCATGTACGGGTTCTCCTATCAGGGAATGACCCAGCTCTATGGGGCTCAAACTCGTCCAGAAGCGCTTAAGGCAATTGCCCCAGCTATGGTGGGCTACGACATTTATCGCGATTGGGCTTATGAAAACGGCGCGCTGCTGCTGCAGGCGGGCCTAGGCTGGGCCATTCAGCTAGCGGCAGAGACGGCCCGACTTAAAGGCGATTGCGAAGCTTATCAGGCTTTGTTTGCGGCTTCGCGCCAGTTGCCTCTGAGTGATCCCAACCCGGCCTGTCCAGAAGTGCTTAAGCGCTACGCGCCAGACTCATTTTTTCACGACTGGGTGACCCATCCCTATCCGGATGCCTACTGGCAGGCGCTGATGCCCGATCTATCTGAGGTTAATTTGCCTATGCTGCATATCGGGGGCTGGTTTGATCCATATCTGCGGGGCAATATCCGGCTGTTTCAGCATGGGGTTAAGCAAGCTGTTGAGCAAACTGTTGAAGGTCGCGATCGCGACCCGTCGCTTCATCACCTGTGGATCGGGCCGTGGGCGCATATTCCCTGGGGACGAAAAGTTGGGCAGCGTGATTTTGGTGCCGCAGCCGAAAGTCCTATCGATCGCCTGCAGGTTCGCTGGTTTGATCATCATCTTAAGCAGCCT
>JBCDFX010000238.1:0-6576 GCA_039177155.1 Cyanobacteria bacterium P01_H01_bin.119 | reverse complement strand
GTGATTTTTCAGAGCGTAGTTTGGTTCGGCAATTAGATCGAGCAATTTGAAAAGTCTGTGGTTTTTACGGATATAGGGGGACGCGCCCCTGATAACATAAACACCTTAAAAACAGGTGAATTACTGCGAAGCGATCGCAATTATCATGTAAAGCTTAAGTAAAGCTCAATTTGGCGCGCTCACCCATCGCGAGCTGTCCAAAAAAGTTGTGGGGGAATTATAGGCTCAGTTGCCGCAGCAGCGATCGATGCCTAAGCTCTCTAGCAGCAGATCTGAGACGGCATTGGCCACGGCAAACTCACTGTAGAAGCTGCGAGAAAAATCAAAGCCCTGCATTTCGGTCAAAATTGCCAGTACCAGCTCGCCCACTTCATTTTCTCCTTCCAGCCGCTGACGAACAAACACCTGGGAGGCGCGCTCGGCGATATCCTGATTTACCGCTTCGGGTAAAAACTCAGTGTTAAGCCAGTTGAGCAGCGATTGTTTTAGCCAGATGCCCTCTTGTTGAGCATTTTCTGGCGGCGGCAGTTGAATCGATGGGATGGGTTCGGCCATATTTGATGACTAACCATACTCGTAACGTTATATATCTGTAAGGCTGGGAATTGCCTCACCCTGGGAATTGCCTCACCCTGGGAATCATGTCACACACCGTGAGATTGCTCAATCGTCTAGGATGGCGGTGACAAAACAGTTGAATCTAGCTAGGCCATGGTATTTGATGTGCCAACCCTCCTGGAAGGATATGCCCAGGGCTACTTTTTAATGGCCGACAGCAATGGCCGCAACCTCAACTGGTATTCTAGCCGACAGCGCACGCTGATTCCGCTGGACGCGCGCTTTCGCTATCCGCGATCGCTGCGGCGGGTGTTAAACCAAAACCGCTTTGAGGTTGCCGTTAACCGAGACTTTGGCGCAGTGGTTGAGGGCTGCGCCGACCGAGATACCACCTGGATCTCAGAAGAAATTAAGCAAATTTACTGGCAACTGCACCAGGCCGGTTTTGCCTACAGCTTTGAAACCTGGCAGGGCGATCGGCTGGCTGGCGGAATTTTGGGCATCGTGATTGGCGGTGCCTTTATTGGTGAGTCAATGTTCTACCAAATTACCGAAGGCTCGAAGGTGGCGATGGTAAAACTGGTGGAACGGCTGCAATCGCGTAACTTCCTTCTATTCGATGCTCAGATGATGAATCCGCATTTAGAGCGTTTTGGGGCCTACATAATTTCAGGGCGAGAATACGATCGCCTGCTAAAAACTGCGCTGACGCGTCACTGCTGGCTGGGATAGGGCTAAAGGGTAAGTTGTTAATCCCACAGAACTAATTGCGCAGCACCTATTTCGTCGGACTAATCTCACAATGCTAATCCCATCAAGTGAAGGCTAGCTCTCTCAGTACAATTAAAGTACTCAACGATCTAGGCACGGCGTGATGACCTTCACACTTCCAAAATCAACCGCCTCAAAACGGGGACTGTCCGTTTGGAAATGGGGGCTGCTGGTATTGGGGAGCCTTATTTTACTAGATGTGCTGCGCTACTTTGTGGCTGAGGGGCTGTGGTTTGCCCAAGTCGGGTTTGAGTCTGTTTTTTGGCTACAGCTCCAGGCCCGTTTGAGCTTGGGGCTATCGGCTTTTGGCGGTAGCTTTGGCTTTAGCATGTTAAATCTGGGGCTGGCTCAGCGGCTTAAACCTCTGGTGCTAAAACAGCCAGATACGCCCCGTTTAGGGCTGCGTCAGCTATTGGGGATCGGCGCACTGCTGGCGCTGATCATCGGAGGGCTGCTGGTGTATCACGGACAAGTGGCTTTGAGCTACTGGCAGCAGGCTACTACGGTTTATGACTCGGCCCCCCCTTTACCCCTGTGGGCAACCCCAGAGAGCGGCATCCGGCTGGTGCAGTCGGTGCTCAGCCAGCCTATTTTAATCGGGGCACTGGTGGCAGGGGCGATCGCATTTTTGATCTATCCACAGGTTTTGAGCGCGATCGCTGCGATCGCCCTGAGCCTCTGTTTTGGGTTGGTGATTTCCGATCAATGGCCTAGGGTGCTGCCTTTGCTGCGGCCTACCGCTTTCGGACAAAGCGATCCCCTCTTCCAAAACGATATTGGGCTCTATATATTTGCCCTGCCCGTGGCCGAACTGTTAGAGTTTTGGCTCAGCGGGCTGCTGTTTTTTAGCCTGGTCACCGTTACCCTGACCTATCTACTCTCAGGTAAAAGTCTCAGCCAGGGACGGTTTTACGGGTTCTCCCAGGCTCAGCAACGTCACCTGTACGGGCTGGCCGGAGCGCTACTGCTGGTGACCAGCTTGAGTCACCTGATTGCCCGCTATGAACTATTATTTTCCCAGCAGAGCATTATTTACGGTGCAGCCTACACCGATGTCAATCTGGACTTGCCGGCTCACACCGGATTAAGCCTGATTGCGCTGGTTCTGGGCTTAGCTCTACTCTGGCGGACGGTGTTTTGGGCGGTGGGAGCCCGCAGCCTCTGGGACTGGGTAATGGAGGTGATGCGCCGTCAGTATGATCACTTTCCCCCAGTGCCCCAGCGTCCCCCTACGCTACGCCTGCTGGTTTGGGGGCTAAGTTTGTATCTATTGCTGGCGATGCTGGGGATTTTGGTTGCGCCTCGGATTGCTCAGCGGCTGGTGGTGCAGCCCAATGAACTTGCCCGCGAAGCTCCCTTTATTGAGCGCTCCATTGCCTTTACCCGCGCAGCATTCAACCTTAACAGCGTTGAGGATGAAACGTTTATTCCGGAGGGCAACTTAACCGCAGAGGCACTAGACAATAACGCTCGCACCATCCGCAATATTCGCCTGTGGGATACTCGGCCTCTGCTCCAGTCCAATCGTCAGCTCCAGCAAATTCGCTCTTACTATGAGTTTGCCGATGCCAATGTTGACCGCTACTACCTGTTAACAGACGGCGACCCAAGCTCAGATCCGCAGTGGGAACTGCAGCAGGTGCTAATTTCAGCCCGTGAACTAAATTACGAACAGGTCCCTGAACAAGCCAAGACCTGGGTGAATGAGCATCTTATTTATACCCACGGCTACGGTTTTACCATGAGCCCGGTCAACACCACGGCACCCGGCGGATTGCCCAACTACTTTATTCGCGATATTGCCCACAACACTAGCAGCGAAGCCGTTCGCAAGAGTATTCCCGTCGGGCAGCCCCGCATCTATTTTGGGGAACTGACCAACACCTACATCATGACCAATACCCGGGCGTCGGAACTAGACTACCCCAGCGGTAACGACAATGTTTACACTACCTATGACGGCAGTGCCGGAATTGGAGTTGGATCCCTGCCCCAGCGACTGCTGTTTGCGCGCCATATGCGAGACTGGCAAATGCTTTTTAGCGCTGACTTTACCGCTGACACCCGGCTGCTATTTCGGCGCAATATCCAAGAGCGAGTGCAGGCGATCGCCCCTTTTCTGAGATTTGACACCGATCCCTATCTGGTGATTGCCGATGCAGAAGCCCCCGCCCTTGAAAACTATCCCCCAGAGCAGGCCGCTAATCGAGACCGCTTTCCTGACGATCGTAACTATCTGTACTGGATGCTCGATGCCTACACCACCAGCAACCGCTATCCTTATTCCGATCCAGGTGACAATGATTTCAACTACATTCGCAACTCAGTAAAGGTGATTATCGATGCCTATAACGGCTCGGTCAGTTTTTATATTGCCGACCCCAGCGATCCGCTGATTCAGACTTGGGCCAAGCTGCTGCCGGGTATGTTTCAACCTCTAGAAGCGATGCCCCCAGCCCTGCGCCAGCATATTCGCTACCCGCGCGATTTGTTTCAGGTGCAGTCCGACCAGCTAATGACCTTTCATATGAATGACCCCCAGGTGTTCTACAACCGGGAAGATCTGTGGCGCGCCCCCAACGAAATTTATGCAAATGAGGCCCGAGAAGTAGAGCCTTACTATCTGATTATGAGGCTGCCCCTGGAGGGCGCAGAGGAATTTGTGCAGCTGCGCCCGTTTACCCCCGCCGAGCGTAATAATCTGATTGCCTGGATGGCGGCTCGCTCTGACGGCGATCGCTACGGCAGTATTTTGCTCTATCGCTTTCCCAAACAGGAGCTGGTCTTCGGCCCAGAGCAGGTAGAAGCGCGCATTAATCAAGACCCAGAGATCTCTCAGCGCATTTCCCTTTGGAATACGGAGGGCTCCCGCGCTATTCAGGGCAATCTGCTGGTGATTCCCATTGAGCGATCGCTGCTCTATGTCGAACCGCTATATCTAGAAGCAGAGCAAAACAGCCTGCCAACTCTTGTACGGGTTATTGTCGCCTTTCAAAATCGCATTGCAATGGCAGGGACGCTGGAAAAAGCCCTTGAGGCCATCTTTGGTGGAACCACCCCTGACAATATTGAACAGGCTCCAGCTATTCTGCGTGACCTAGGAAATCCGGACGATGCAGATGCCCCTAACCCACTGCAAGATCTAGTCTTGCCAAACGCCCCGCAGGAAAACGCTCCGGAAGAGTAAGCCCCTCCTTCCCAGAATGTTCTACGCTAAGAGACATCCTTTTATCGCGTTGCTCAGCTTACTCATCACTGATGAGACGCTCTATTTATAAATGCTCGGTGCTGTAAACAACTATAAATAATTTTGCCAACAGCATACAGACAAGGGCTTGACAATGCCAAGCCCTTGGGGAATCTTGCGGCTCGAACTAAATTGAAACTAGGGCGCGTCATCAGTTAAGCGCAGAAGCCTGACGCGGCAACCTGTAAACATCCCTGCCCTATAAACATCCCTGCCCTAATCAACTGGCTGGGGGCTGGAACCCTAGCTGTAGCAGGAGTTGAATATCTAACTGATGACAGCCCCTAGCCTGCCAAGACGAACTCTAAACCTTGGCCAGATTCTCGGTCTTGGTCGCCGTCAGGCGCTCGTAAGCATCCCGCATTTTCAGACCCACCAAAACCTGAAACAGCCCGGTACCGTTGCTAGACCCTGGATATTCGCGGTGCTTTAGCAATAGTTCAGTCATCTCGCCATAGTGCTTGGTGGAGGTTTTGCTCAAATGGCTCTCGATATAAATCATCTCCTCAAGCCGATCAAACTGACCGTCTACTTCCAGCACAGAAACTTCGTTACCGTAGTAAGCGTCAGGACCGTAGTGCATCCGAATACCCGGATAAGAGCAGGTCAGTTTGCGCCCACAGGGAATCCAGTCAATGGTAGACCCTTCGTCGAACAGATAGACAGGCTCAAAGCCCTCAACGCCTTCTCGCTGAATTAAGCGCACCCGCAGCACCTTGCGCTCTTTGTCGTCAGGGATCAGATTGGTGGGCAGCACCTGAATAACCACATCGGCGTACTGCTTCTGCACGTCAATGTAGGCTTCAAAGTCAGGTTTGCGAGCCCTAATAGAAGCCAGCACGTCCTCATAGGTATGACCTCTCTCGGCCATATCCCGCTGAATCTTCCAGGTAATCTTGACCTCGTCGCTGATATCTAAATAGACGCTAAAGTCCAGCAGCTCGCGCACGCGCTCATCGTAGAGCGGATGAAGCCCTTCAATCACAACGACATGATTGGGCTCGATCAGCTCTGGCGGATCAATTAAGCCAGTTTCGTGGTTGTAAATTGGCTTATCGATAGAGTTGCCTTCCTTTAGCGCCTTGACCTGCTCGTACATCAGATCAAAATTGTTGGCTTTGGGATTGAGCGCTGTCACACCGGCTTCTTTGCGCTGGTAGCGATCAAGGCTGTGATAGTCGTCTAAGCAAATTACCGTCATAAACTCTTCGCCGAACAGGTCGGCAAGACGACGTAAAAAGGTTGATTTCCCACAGCCGGAATCTCCGGCGACGCCGATCAGAACCACGCGGTCTGGCTTACTGGTCATAGGTTCCCTCTGAGATATATATGAAAGCAACTAAAAATATTGGCTAACAGCTCAACAACTCGAATCAGCTGCAGTGCCCCAACCCGACAGCTGATGTCCCAATCCGAACGAGTGTTAAATACCATGTACTATTGTGAATCCTATCAGAAGGCGATCGCGCCTACAAGTCAATTTATCGATACCTATGGTCGGGATTTTAGGAAAAAATGCTTTGTTAAAAGCTAGGAATCATTCCGGGCAGCCGGTCGATTTATGGACTTATCCAAGCAGGCAAAAACTGTCGCAAAATTTTTCCAGGAGAGCGATCCCAGCTATCAACATGTTGCCAAATTTGCCCGGTCTCTGTCAGGCGGTAGGTAGATGATCCTTCAAAATACAGTCGGGTTGACCAAGGCACCCTCAGTCGCCCCTGCACAGTCCAAGTGGCTGTAACCGTGTTCGGTGTTGCAGCATCTACCCGATGCAGATCGAAGCTTAAGGCGGTAAAAAACAGTTTGCCGTGGAAGCGCAGAGACCAAAAAATAAGTCGGTAGCTCAATTTTCCCCGAAACCGATTGACCGGGTCGACAAAAACGATATCAGGAGTATAGATATCGTAAGACATATCAGTTTCAAATAAATGGGGCAAGTCAGCTTTTAGGGTGCTAACAACGTGCTGAACTTGCCCATTAAGGCGGGGATTCATAGGCAG
>JBCDFX010000237.1:0-6577 GCA_039177155.1 Cyanobacteria bacterium P01_H01_bin.119 | reverse complement strand
CCTCAGCGTCCCAAAATTGCAGCGTGCCGTCTGCGTTGGCGCTAACCAGCCGCTCACCGTCCGGGCTGACGACGACCTTACCTCGTGGAATTTCGGCGATCGCGACCTCCGCCGACTCAATGGATTTGGCCTGGGCGATCGTCTGCTGTCCGGATTCACTGAGGGCAAACTCTAAAAACGCCTGGGCAGCGGGTGACAGTGTCCCTTTGTAAACTAAATTTCGGGGCTGAGAATAGGGATAGAGATCGCTATCGGGCAGCACCCCGTCCATAGGCACCACGCGCAAATCGCTCTGGTTTAGCACCTGGCTAGCGATCGCATAGCCAATGCCGTCAGCTTCTAGCTGGGTGGCCAGCTCTGCGGTATCGTCGGCGGATAGCACGGTCGTGTTATCTCCGGTTTCAAACGGTGCCGTTTTGAAAATTTCGTACTGACTTAGGGAAACCCGTGAGTCGCTGTCGGCGGGGCGATCGAGAAATCGGATCGGCACATCGGGGCCGCCCACCGCCGACCAATTGGCCAAATCTCCTCTGAAAATATCTACAAACTGATCAAAGGTCAGCTCTCCTTGAAACGGATTATCGGCCCCGATCACGACGGCAATCTTTTCGCGAGTCAGCGTCTCCTCCTGCCAGCCCTGAGCCCGCTCAGCGTCAGTTAGGGGACGGCTAATAGCCGCAAAATCCACCTGCCCGCTGTCCATCAGCTCTAGGGCGGCGCTGGCATCCACCGACTGCACCTGAATATCAGAATCGGCGCTGGCTTCAAGCTGCTGCTCAAGCGTGCGGCTTACTACGGTCATCGTTGGGGAAGCGGCGATGGCGATCTGTCCGGTTGAGGCGCGCTCTCCGGCGTCCTCTTCCCCGGCATCCTCACTGCCGGGAGACGGGGAAGTTTGGCTTAGCAGCGCCTCAGAATCGTGACTTATCGCTGAAGATAAAGCAGATGCCGACCGGGTCGCCTGCGATCGCCCCTGGGCCAACCCGACCGCTGGCGGTAGACATAAACTCAATAGCGCGATCGCAATCAGAGGGGGGCGAGACGCAAAAATCCGCAGCATAACAGACCAACCCGTGCATCGGTAATATTGCGATAAGGATAGCCAAAAATCAGGACTTGGCTTCAGAACGGCTTATGAATTCTGGGAAGACCTGCCGGAAGAAACGCTATATTTAGAGAAAGCATTGACTAGCTCTGGGGCAATATTAAAGCTTTAGCTAGCTCTACAGCACCGAGTATGGCTAGGATGTTTAGCCTAGAGCAAGCTGAGGCGCAGTCCTGTCTTAACCGAACTGGCGACTGCTACACCGGTCACTGCTAAATCCTAATTTGTACGAGTAATCGGCCTATGACTTCCTATGCCACCTCCACCGCCCGCGCCGATATGGGCGAACTGCGTCGTCTCCGAAGTCTGTTGCCCCCGGAATTACAAAGCTGGGTAACCGTTGAGCCGGCAACGGACGTTTCACCGCCGCTGATTACTTGTGAAGAGCTGGGTAAAGATCAAGTTGAAGTACAAATTGATCTTGCCAAGTGGGAAGTGCTGGCGCTGGATCAGCGCAATCTAATTTTTTGGCATGAGGTCGCCCGCATTCAAAACGACACCATTCCTCGGGACGGATGGGAAATGGCGGCGCTGGCCATCGGTCTGGGCGGGGCCGTAGGTGAGCTGTGGGTGCAGGATGGGCTACTGCTGATTCTGGCCTTGGGGCTGTGCGGCATTTCGGGCTGGCGTTTATATCGCCGCAACAATGCCCAAAAAACCTTAAAGGAAGCGATCGAGGCGGATGAGAAAGCGATCGCCCTAGCCACCCGCTTCGGCTACTCCCTACCCAATGCCTATAAGAGTTTGGGCAGTGCGCTCAAAACCTTGATTGAGCAGACCCCCAAAAAGCGTCAGCGCGATCGCTACGTCAAGCGACTAGACGCCCTGAAAAAAAGTGCAGCGCGGGCAAAAGATAGGGCAAAGAGTCCCGCTCGCCCAGCCTATTAGTACCGCTACGCGGAATTCAAAATACTCTGGGAGAAGAGCACAGCTCTACAAAATTCAAAACTAAGGCAGATAAGTCTTTTCGGCACTTTGAGTGGTGAGCATATCTGATATTCAGATATTTGATAGACATTGGCTGTGATCCAGGAAATTGATTTCTTGGCATCTAATATCTGAGAAGATCAGCATCCCGCGTAGAGTTTCGTTTATCCGTCGGGAATCAATACTGGGAATTAACCAAAGGGCTTGAGACCTCAAAGAAAATCCCCGCTTTTGATCCAAGATTGGATCAAAAGCGGGGAACAGCAGTTCATGGCTCAGGCCATCTCCCAAAGAATGACGCCCTAGCTGGCTAGATAGCCTTTAATATTGCTTTTGCGGCGACGCAGATGCTTCAGCGCCTGCTGCTCAAGCTGGCGTACTCGCTCACGGCTAATACCCATCCGCTGACCGACCTTAGCCAGAGACAGTTCGTTGCCGTCAGAGAGGCCAAATCGCAGGGCAATCACCTCTTGCTGCTGGGGTGTTAGCTCCGTCAGCATGACTTTAATATCCTGCTTAAGCGACTCTTGCACGGTGAAATCTTCGGGAGAATCACCGTCGTCTTCCAGCAGGTCCTGCAGCTCAGTGTCTTGATTATCCCCGATGCGGACATCCAAAGAAATCGGCTGTCGCGCCATCAGCAGATAGTCGCGAATTTGCTTCGGCTCCAGTTCTAAAGCTTCACCAATCTCAGCCGGATTGGGACTGCGACCCAGCTTTTGAGACAGCTCTCGCTGTACCCGCTTGATTTTGTTGAGCTTTTCAGTGATGTGGATAGGTAACCGAATGGTGCGCGCTTGCTGAGCGATCGCTCGGGTGATTGCCTGACGAATCCACCAGTAGGCATAGGTTGAAAACTTATACCCTTTGGTTGGATCAAACTTTTCGACCCCCCGCTCCAAGCCCAAGGTTCCTTCCTGGATTAAATCCAAAAATTCTAAATTGCGCTTCTGATATTTTTTGGCGATCGCCACCACTAGCCGCAGGTTGGCCTCAATCATCTGTCGCTTAGCTCGCTCGCCCTGACGCACATATTGGGCCAAGGTTTTTTCGCTGAGGCTCACGGCATCAGCCCACTCGACGCGGGTTGGCTCACGGTCAAGCATTTCCTGGAGCGCATCTTTTTGCTCCAATAGCCCCATCAGCCGCTGCACCTGCTTACCCAGAACAATTTCCTCTTCATGGGTCAACAATGGCACCCGGCCAATTTCATGAAGATAGGCACGAACCGTGTCGGTGGTATAAAGTGGCTTGGCGGCTTTTTGACGCTTTGCCTTGGCTTTAACGGTGTCGGAAATAGGGGTAGAAAATTTAACGTCTGCCATAAATCGATCTCCTCCGCTGACAATGCTGGCTGTAATTGCGCGAATGCAAAGAGCTTAAGGGGCGTCATCACAGCGTTTTGACGACCACCTATAAAGAGTTGTTACCCAAAAGAGCTGTATGCTCCTTACAAAACGCCTGGACTGGGCAGGCTCCAGCGTTACCTAAAGGGCGGGGCTTTGAAATAGATTTGAAAAGGGCGTTTGGAACTTTAGCTGGGCCAATCACACCTTTAGCCCAAAACGCAAACTAAACATCACCTAAGATGTTTCCCAAAAGCTCTACGCCACCTTTATAAACTTGACCTGAGCCACAATCACCCTAAGTCAAAGCTATCTGTTCTTACGAACTGACGGTTCAATTCAATGGCCCAATCTGGCCGCTTAATCTAGCCGTCCGATCTAAGCGTCTAGACTGAAGCTTCTGATTCTGTCGCTGCCGTCGATGAATCTGCTAATCAGGTTTAAGCTTTATCACACTGCACACAACTACGGTCCCAAAGCGGTCTGCCTGATATACGAAGCTAGCTAAATCGAAGTCATTACGAGTTTGTTTCTCCATAGTATGGCAGTTTGCTGGTTCCGTAAAGCAAAACCCGCTCCGTAGATTCAGAGCGCCCATTGGAAAAGGCTAAACTCCGACCTGGATTTATCATCCTATACTCACTTTGTTGAATATGGGCGGTTACCCTAGCCAGAAAACCGAACGGATGCTGATGCCCTAGTTGGACTAGCGATCGCTCCAGCTTCGAGTTACTGATGACGTCTATCTTACGAATTTGTTCTTAGAATTCCCTGATAGCCGAATAAATCTTCTGGCGTGAGTTGATTTAGGGATCGCCATTCTTCTACTACGAAGGGCGCTGCGAGCAGTTTAGCGCTGTGACCCGTTTGGAGGGGCACGGCTAGCTCTAAGGGAATATTGCGCTGCAGCTGGTCGAGGACGGTTTGCATCCCATACTGCCCGACATTGGGCGGAAACTCAGCCACTGAGTCATCTAAGGTGTAAGGACACTGCCACATTAGCGCTGTTCCTGTTTCAACCGCTAACGGACGCTGCCGATCGACCGCAACTGCTCCCGGAAATCCAACCAATCTTAAATACAGGCCGTCAAGCTTTCCCTGTTGGTAGCGCTTAAACAAGACGGCCTGCCAAGCTCGATCGCTGCGATCGCGCAGGCTCTGCTGGGAGCGAAGGGTGACCTGCCCGGGCTGCTCCCGGTAGGTCTGAATCGACGCTGTGGCTGCCGATGGCACGCTGAAACAGGCAATTGCGATCGCCCAGACAACCAGAGCCCCGACGACCAGGGTTGAGAAAAGTAGGCGGCGGTGGAGCATCCCAAAGGCCGGCTAAAAGGCAAGGCAGGGTGCCAAAGAAAGTTGTACCGCAATTTACAGATTCCGCATCACGTCTAGTACGGTGCGGTAGCCGTCGGCGTCGCCCGACTCCAAGAACAGATCGGAGGCTCGCTGCAAATCGGCCATCGCCCCCCGGCGGTTGCCCAATCGAATTAGGGCAAAGGCGCGCCCGTAGTAAACATCGCCATCTTCTACATCAAAAAAGATGACTTGGCTGTAGTCGTCGTAGGCGCGCTGGTAATTGCCTACTGCCAAATACACTGCTGCTCTCGCCTTGTATGCTTCAACATAGTCTGGATCAAGAGAGATCGCCTGGGTAAAGTCTACTAAAGCGCCTTGGGGATTGTCCGCAATGAGATAGGCTTCGCCCCGGCCCTTAAATGCCTCGGCGTAGTCTGGATCGATAAAGATTGCTTCGCTATAGTCTTGAATCGCACCATCTTCGTCTTCCACCAGCAGGCGGGCATCGGCTCGCTTTTTATACACCACGGCGTCATCAGGGGCAAGCTCCAAAGCCCGATCAAAGTTAGATAGAGCCGACTGGGCATCGCCTTGGGCCGCGTAGATGCTGCCGCGATTGATATACGCCTGTACATTGTCTGGATCAAGAGCAAGAACCCGGGTCAAATCGGCGATCGCTCGATTGCCGCGATTCGTCAACGCATAGACATGGCTGCGATTAAAGTAAGCTTCTGGATTGTCAATATCTAGCTCAATTGCCGTATCAAAATCATCTAGCGCGGATCGATATTCTCTCAGCTGATAGTGGGCCACACCGCGCCCCACATAGGCCTCCGGATAGCGACGCTGTTGCCGCCGTCGAATTTCGATGGCCTGGGTAAAGTCTTCAATTGCTGAGCGGTTGCTGCCCAGTTCGGTGTAAGCCGTGCCGCGATGGAACAGCGCCTCGGCAGAATCCGGGCGCAGCCGCAGGGCATCATTAAAATCTTCTACGGCGGCTCGGTAGTTCCCCATGCTGGCATCGACATAGCCCCGGTAGAGATAGGCGTTGTAATAGCCCGGATCAAGCTCAAGAGTTTGGTTAAAGTCCGCCAGGGCCAGGGTAGTTTCGTCAGTGTTGTAATACACATAGCCCCGCAAAAAGTAAGCCGGGGCCAGAGTGGGATTTAGAGAAAGAGAGCGGTTCACGTTGACTAAGGCTGTTTCCCAATCTTCCTGTAGCGCATAGCATGCGCCACGATAGCCCAGGGCCTCTGCATAGGTGGGGCGAATTTGTAGGGCGCGGGTCAACACCTCGATGCAGTCGTCGTAGCGTCCGGCGTCAAAATAGCCAACGCCTTCGTTATACAAATCAACCGGATTACCCTCGGGTAAGGGCTCGGCAACAGGTGTTCCCTCTAAAGCGGGATCCTCCGACTGGGTTTGGGCTAGCCCCACTTCGGCCCCCATGCCCAGCAGCGCGGCGAGACCGATTACGGTGATGCTCTTGCGGATATTTTTCATAGCCCTACCCAGCGGTAATAAAGTTCAATTGGGGCGATCGCAGCAGTCCGACCCAGCCCAGCCCCCGAACCGAATCAACGTGCCGACAGCGGTTTTATGATACGTCAGCTTTACAAAAGCGATGCAGCTAGTTTGCCCAAAATCAAGAATTTTCTTAACGGGTTCTATCCTTCCCTCTTCGGTCTCTCTTCGGCCAGCTCTCCTGATTAGATTCACCGATCAGATTTCCAGTCAGATTTCCAGGCAGTTTCACAGCTTCTCTACGATGCCAGCCGCTACCGGATTCTGCGACAGCAACCAGGGATTGGGTAGGTCATTTTTGGGTCTCTAGTTTTAGGAATCTACTGGGGGAAAGGTGCGATCGCGCACCTCTTGGCAAAACTGCTGAGCCGCTTGGATT
>JBCDFX010000236.1:0-6615 GCA_039177155.1 Cyanobacteria bacterium P01_H01_bin.119 | reverse complement strand
GTCGATTTCCCTCATTGCCTCTATTGTCTGAGGTGATAGTGGCATCGGTGTAAGCATAGTTGGTAATGATATTCCAACCGGGCAGAATTTCTCCCGCGATGTCTAATTCAATGCCTCGACTGCTTTGCTCACCCGTTGCCACAGAGCCCCTATTTAGAGGGTTTGGATCAGGGGTAGCGACGTTTTGCTTGGTGAGATCAAAAAAGGCTAAGTTGGCGATCAGCCGACCGTTTAACAGCTCTGTCCTGATGCCGACTTCAAATTGCTGGCCTTCTTCGGGGGGGATAACCTCACCGGTAAAGGTTGTGGCGGTGTTGGGTGAAAAGGATGTGCTGTAGCTGCCGTAGAGTGACACTTCTTCAATCGGTTGATAGACCAACCCGACTCGAGGCGTAAAGGCGTCTGCGTTGACGGTTGATTCAGATCGGTTGGGATTGAAGAAAGTTGGATTGCTGATCGTGGTTTGCTGGATGGTATCGTAGCGAATACCTGCCAAGAGGATGAGATTATCGAGGATATCGATCTGATCTTGAACATAGATACCAAGCCCATCCACTAAAGTGTCTTGCAAAGCCGCAATAGGCAAATCCGCTGTGGCGGGGCGAGGAAATGCGCCATAGACCGGATTAAAAATATTGAAAGGAATTGGCGTGAAACGGCCCAGGCGAAGTTCACGATTTCTCAAACGTGCTCGCAGTAGGTCAACTCCAAACAACACGGTATGCCCAACCGAGCCAGTGTTGAATTCGCCAATCACATTCGTCTGCACATCATAGTTTTCTTCGGTGCTGCCATCGGCTACCGGTATCAAAATAAAGTCTCCAGTTGTTTCGTTCACTGGAGCGACAGCTGAGGTGATTGTGGAAGATGCATTGTTTCTGAAATAGCTAAACCTATTTCGAAACGTCCAAAAATCGCTGAAGCGATGCTCAAATTGATAGGCAAGCCGCAGCTCTTCTTGCCGAATGATGTCATCGAGTTCGCCAATTACCCTATCTCTGGGGATATTGGCAACGCCATCACCGATAGCCACGATGCCGTCATCGCCGGGACGCTCATTGTCACTGTATTCCAGGAAGAGGGTCAGATCGCTGCGATCGCTAATTTGCCAACGTATCGTCGGTGCAATAAAGAATCGCTCAATGTCCGTGCTGTATCCCCGAAAGTCATTCTCAGTGCGGTGAAGAGCATTCAAGCGGTATAACAACCGTCCATCTTCTGTCAGTGGCCCAGTCAAATCTACACTTGGCTCTATCAGAGTTCGATTACCTAGCCGCAACCCCAATTCATAAAACGGCTCACTCAAGGGCTGCGCAGACACCAAGTTAATCGCTCCTCCCGGTTCTACCGATCCTGCCAGGATTGCAGCCGGACCTTTGAGCACTTCAACCGATTCAAGGTTAGACAGCCCTAAGAAGCCCACCCTGGCGCCATCGGTCAGCCTAAACCCGTCCCTTAGAATTGTGGCCCCACTAAAACCCCGAATCGTAAATACCTCACCATTAAAGATGCGTTCGCTCCTAACCACGCTGCTCGCATTGCGCAGCGCGTCCCCCAGGGTAATTACCTGCTGATCTTCCAGTACTTCCCGGGGAATGACCTGAATCGACTGGGGAATATCGCGCAGGGGCGTATCGGTGCGGGTGGCGGTTGAGGTGTTGGGCTCAAAATAGCGACTGCCTTCTTCACCGATTACGCCAATCCGAATCGCATCGTCATCATCACCGGCTTGAGCAATTCCGGGCACCACGGTTAATGTCAGCTCCGTGGCGGCGGTGGCAATGTCAACTTCTGGCGCTGCCTCAGTGCCCGTAATTGCGACTTGAACAATATCTCCCGGCAGCGTACTCACCTGCACTAAGGCGATGCCCTCAGCTGGTTCAAACTGCTCAAATGCTCCCCGCGTCAAGATCGCATTGGGAATTTCTAAAATCAAAGCATTGCCCGAAACTGCGGTGGTTGGCATGGCTAAATCGCCATTGACCGTCTCTAGCACCACCTGCAAGCCGGTTTCAGTGGTTTCCAGGCGCACATTGGTTACTTGCACCACAGAAGCTTCGAGCTGGGCGACCCAGTCGGTAACGGTGGTAGTGGGCTGAGCTGTGTCAGACAGTAGAAGTGGGAGAGCGTGGGAGTGGGGAGGGTCGGCCCTATTACCAGATTCGTCTACTGCATCTTCTTCTCGGGTCTCGTTGGTATCTGCCAGTGCAGAGTGATCTGCTGCGATCGCTGGTTCAAGTGATTCTGGCGCGATCGCTCTCCTGGGCTGCTCTTCGACTATCAGGCTGGAAGTCTCTAATCCCTCCACTTCTGGTAGCGTTTGGCCCAGTGCTGCATTGACGAGCATCAACTGTCCCGCGATCGCGCCCCACCAGAGTAGCGAAAAATTTAAGCTTGATACCTGCTGTTTCACCATAGTCTTGATATTCCTCACACACCAAAATTTCAGCCCACACAGTCCTCAGCAGCGGATGGTAAAACCCGCTGCCCAAAGGAGCTATAGCCGTGAGGCGAAATATTCTTAATTAGCCTACGGGGACAGACTAAAAATTTTGTCTTCTAAACGCATTAACTAGCGTAGTAATGCTGGAGCCCGTCGCGATTGCACATCTGAAATGCTTTTGGGTTGAGTCCAAACTGCTGATAAAACGCGCTGGTAAAGCTAGTGCGGCTATCGTATCCCACCTGGTTAGCCACTACTTCGACAGATCGTTCTGAAGTGGTCAATAGATAGTACGCCAGAAACAAACGACAATCCCGCAGATATCTAAAGGGCGTAGTGCCGTAAATATGGTGAAAGCCCTGATTGAGCTTTAGCCGATTTAGCCCCACCTGTCGCGCCAGAGCCTTTATAGAGGGTGGATCTTGAATATGCCGAAGCAAAATTTGAGCCGCCTGATACACGCCGCCTACGTCGTCATTGTTAAGCGGATATGAGAGCGATCGCGCTTGGGCCAGAACAGCCAGCTTTAGTGCTGCTAGCGTCATCGCCTTGCGCTCTAGATAGGTGCGGCGGGTTCGTCCGCTATAGGGGCAGCTCAAAATTTGATGCACAACTTGATGCATTTCAGGCGTCATCGGTTGCCAGAGGCGACCAAAGGTCAGCCAATGACAGGCTGCAAAGGGATTATCCGCGTCAAGCATGGACGGTGAAGCAATCGCACCGTTCAAAATCTTGTTGAACGCCGTTTGAGAAGAAGGCGCAGAATAGCCTAAATGGTAGCTATGGACCCAGTCAGCCCAGCCTAGGATCACCTCTTGACTCTGGGGCAGAAGATGCCCAATCAGGTTGTGGGCACAAGGCATAAACTCAGACGTACTAAAGAAGACCTCAACATTAAATCGTCGCTCGGCCCGTCGCGTCAGTATGGTTTTTTGGCCCACGTGAGGGAAGAACATACTCTGCCCGGCGCCAGAGCCAGCTAGTTGAAACGAAAACTCTATCGCTCTAGGCAACATATCGATTTCTTGCACCGTCGTGTTGTGCATCGTGTGATCCAAAATCATCAGGGATAGTCCATCCCGCAGAGGAATCCTTTGAATATAGCCCTGCCCAATTTCCTCCGACCATACCCAAATGCGGTCAGATGAATCTCCATGAAACAGGCGCGAGTCATCGGCACTACCCAAACGTAGATAATCGGATACGGGATTGAGAAGTCGGGTCGCCATAGCGCTGCTAAACGTCAAATTCTGGAGTCTGCATTTGACTTAATGATAGTGATTTGCATTATTACGCTATGGTGAGTTTTATGGCAATCTGCCAAAAAGTTCGAACAAGTTGAGAGTTAGATTGCTTTAATATCAGCGATTCCAGCAATACTTGGGGCAGTGATCAATCTGGCCAAGGCTATATAATTTAGTACAAGCAAATCAGCGTTGCACCAATAAAAAACAAGACTCAACGGTATGCCCCGATCGCAGAGCAGTGACTTATGAGCAGCATCGCCCGCCTCAATCATGACTTCACTGATACCGACATTGACTATCCCGAGTCGGATGGTAAACCTATGGCCGAGAGCGACTACCAGCGTCCGTACATTGCCTACGGCACCGAAGTTCTCGACATCTTCTTTGCAGCGCGACCTGATATATACGTTTCAGGCAATGTGCTGATTTACTACGAAGAAGGCAACCCCAAAGCCAGCACCGCCCCCGATGTGTTTGTGGTGTTTAATCGACCCAAAGGCAAGCGAACTTCCTACAAGCTCTGGCAAGAAGACAATCAGCCGCCTAGTTTCGTGCTAGAAATCACCTCTAAATCGACCCTTAGCGAAGACCAGGGCACCAAACGAGGGCTATATGCCTTTCTGGGAATCGCGGAATATTTTCAGTACGACCCCAGTGCCGATTATCTAGACCCGCCCCTCCAGGGCTACCGGCTGGTGGACGGTAATTATTTGCCCCTGCCCGCAACGCCGCTGGCCGATAGGGGGTTATCGATTCACAGCGAGATTTTGGGTTTGGCGCTGCACCTAGAACAAGGGGAACTGCGATTTTACAATCTCAAAACGGGGGAAAAGCTTCTTAGCCATGCAGAATCCGAAGCGGCCCGACAAACGGCTGAGGCGGCCCGACAAACGGCTGAAGTGGCCCGACAGATGGCTGAAGCGGCCCAACAAACGGCTGAAGACCGGGCCGAGCGACTGGCGGCTCGACTCCGAGATCTGGGCATCGATCCAGATGCACTGTAGCAGAGATTAAAGTCACTCTATTGCTCGACTGCGATAGATAAGGCGGTGAAACGTGTTTACAGATTTGCTTGATCTTCCCATAGACCGCGATCGCGCTCACCAGCAAGATCAAATTCTGACGTTATCTGGTATGACTTGGGCTGATTATGAACAATTAGTTAGTGAAGACTATTTAGGATATAGAGTTTCTTATTGGCAGGGAAACATTACGATTGTGTCGCTTAGTAGAAATCATAAACGCATTGCTGAAACGATTAATGGGCTGGTAAAGACCTATTGCCGCAAGCACAATTTAGTTTATTTTCCGATTGGTTCTACCACGCTTAAAAATCCACCTCTAGCGGGTAAGGAGCCTGATTGTAGTTTTGCATTTCACGCGGATAAATCTATTCCTGACCTGGCTGTGGAAGTGACTTATTTAAGTGGTGGCACTGTCGATTTGGAAAAGTATCACTATTTAGGCGTTAAAGAAGTTTGGTTTTGGCAAAATAATGAAATCACGTTTTACAGTCTAGTTGATTCAGACTATGTGGAAATTTCTCAAAGCTTTTGTCTATCTCAGTTAGCTGCTAATTTCTTGCTTGGATTTGTCAATCGAGGGCTAACGGAATCTCCGTTGACGATTGAGGCAGATTTCTATCGAGCCGTTTAGTTAAACTGCATGCCCTTTCAAGCTAATCTATCAGCTCAATCGTCCAAGAAAAACCCTCGCAACTGCTCCAAAATTAATTCAGCGCCGATAGGGCCATTGAGGCCGTTCCATTTGTAGAAGGTGGTGAAATATACTCGATTTTCTTGGCTGGCGGTGAGAGATTGGGCCATGTCATTGGCTTCCAACCCCATACTTCAACAAATCATCCAGGATGAGATTGGCGGCAATGTAGCCCGCACCAACCCAGTGAGCGTCCACCTCGTAGACTCGTTGTGCCTGAACGACTTCGAGCTTTGCCCAGAGTGGATGGTCTTTTATGTTGTCTAAAGCTGCTCGCACATCACCGGCTTCCTTCGTTTGACTCTGGGGCCTGAGCACAAACAGCACGTCTCCGTCGATGTCGCTGAGGCGCTCTAGGGAAACCTGAACAATTTCTGTGTCTGCTTGCTGGGGTGGGCGAGATAACCCAGCTGCGGCTAGAACCGTACCAGTAAACGTCTCTTTGCCAAAGGCTGAAATGCGTCCTGGGTAGAAAGAGACCACAGAAACCTTAATCTGGTCAGCGCCTCCAGGCAGCTGAGCCCGGAAGGCTTGCAGTTTGGCGGCATAATTGGCTTCTATCTGTTCAATCTCAGCTGCTTTGCCCAAGACCTCTCCGCACTGGCGAGTAAGAAGCTGCCAGTCAGTATAGCCCTCAATGTCAAACACCACAGTAGGGGCAGCCTGTGACAGTAACGCATAGGTATCTGAATCGGTGAAGCCTTTGGTGGAGAGAATCAAATCTGGCTGTAGCGCCGCAATCTGCTCTAGGCTAGGTTCTCTTGGGTTACCGATATCGACTAGTTCACGGTCTGGGGAGGGCAAGTGCAAAAAGTTATTGAATATCATGCCGGGAGCGGCGATTGGCTCTACGCTCAGAGCCATCATGGCTTCTAGCGTGAAGAAGCCCAGCACGACAACGCGAATAGGGTTTATCGGTACCTGAGTTTCGCCATAGGCGTGCTGGATTGGCTTGGTTGCTGTTGATTGGGGGTCTAAGGATAAAGTTTGGCTGTGATCTGAGCAGGCGGTTACAACTGCTGCCCCAATCCCTACTAGCAATAGCCGTCGCTGACGACTGAACGGCTGAGGAACATGGACTAGGCACGATTGTCTAGCTTGGGTGAGTTTTGGGGTGAGTTTTGCCCAGCGGGTTGAAATAGGTGAAAAAGGCAGCATGGTCGCCAGAGTGAGGACAATGGAGATTGGGTTCAAAACTCAATGGAGAAG
>JBCDFX010000235.1:0-6617 GCA_039177155.1 Cyanobacteria bacterium P01_H01_bin.119 | reverse complement strand
GGAAATTCAGCTTCCCGCAGTCCAGCCAGGGTCATCGATTATGCCAGGAAAGTATAATCCTGTAATGGCAGAAATGACCTCCATGGTTTGTTTTCAGGTCATGGGTTATGACACGGCGATCGCTTTTGCCGCCCAAGCGGGACAGTTAGAACTTAACGTGATGATGCCGCTAATCGCCTACGATCTGATTCACAGTATTGAGATTTTGGGCAACACCCTGGCGGCGCTGACCCACAGCTGTCTTAAGGGGATTGAGGCCAACCGCGATCGCGCTATGGACTATGCAGAGGGCAGTCTGGCTCTAGTTACCGCTCTTAACCCCCATATCGGCTATCTCAACGCGGCGGCGATCGCCAAAGAATCCCTTGAAACCGGCAAATCTTTGCGGCAGCTTGTGCTTGAAAAGGGGCTTATGGCCGAAGACAAGCTGGCAGAGGTTTTGGATTTGACCAAAATGAGCCGCCTAATTGAGGGCGGCTCGCGGCCTGAGTCTCACCCGGCGGAGCCATAACGCACCGCCTTGCAACGGATTGATGCGTTACGCTATGGCTATGCATCCTACAAATAAGGGCTGTTCTCAAATCAGACTGTTCTCAAATCGGGCTGTTCTCAAATCAGATTGTTCTTGAGCCAGACCCGCTTTGGTTTTACTGCCTCTACCATCACGCATCCCTATCGCCTAAATTTTTATGGTCAGCTCCCCCTCTCAAACCGCCACCAACGCCTACGATTTAGACAACGAAGCCTGGTGGGTTCAGCAGTGGGTCGATTTACTCAACTCCTATCGCTTCAAAAAACGCCTTGAGCGGGGACGCATCTATGCCCGCGAAGGCAATATTCTTAGTTTGGAGTTCAAGGGCTCCAAAGTAATTGCCAAGGTGCAGGGAACGGCCCCCGATCCCTACAAACTCTCTATTTGGATTGACCCATTTTCTGACGAAGACTGGGACTATGTGGTAGATACCCTGGTTGAAAAAGCCCTTTTTTCCGCTCAGCTGCTGGCCGGAGAAATGCCCAGCGATATTGAAGCGGTCTTTACCGCCAACGGATTGAGCCTGTTTCCGTTCACCCTGTCGGATGTTCATTCCCGCTGCAGCTGCCCCGATCCTAAAAATCCCTGCAAGCATATCGCCGCGGTCTATTATCAACTGGGCGACTTTTTTCGAGAAGATCCCTTTGTTCTGTTTCAACTGCGGGGCCGCACAAAAAGCCAGCTACTAGATGCCCTGCGTCAGCGCCGCAGGCGACAAAATCAGGCAGCCGAAGCGGTTGAGGCACCCGAAACGACCTCTGAAACACTTTCTGGCAGTCTTCCTGGAGCCGAAACAGTAGGGTCCACTGCCGATGCGCCCCGATCTAAAACCCAGTCCAGCGCGATCGCCTTGCCCAATTTCCAGCAGTTTTGGCCCTACGAACAGCCCTTAGATCCCTCCCTGGTGGTGATTACGCCCACAGGCGATCTGGTGCTTGACACCCTGGGGCTGCCGCCTTTGCCGTCGGAAGACGCCCATACCGTTATCAACTATCTAAAAACGGTGTACCAACTGACGGCCCAGCAGGCAATGCTGGCGGCCTTAAGCTAGCGGATTGTTCTAGCAGACCAGAAGGCTGTTATCGCACAGCAAGCTCACTATCGGATGTTACAACGGACCGCTGATGGGCAGGCTTAGATTGACTTCTTTTGATCAAGATATAGGCTGCTGGCACAAAATAGAGGGCCAGTAGCGTTGCGCCGGAAATACCCCCGGCGATCGCGATCGCTAGGGGTCGCCAAAATGGGTCGCCGTCGGCCAGCAGCGGCACAAAGCCGATAATGGTCGTCGCTGTGGTGGTGAGGACGTGGCGGGTTGCTCTCAGCACCACCCGCTGCACCGCTTTGGGATCGCCGGTGCTTGCCTCGGCGTCTTCGTTTAGGGCGGTGAGCACCACGATGGAGTCATTAATTGCAATACCGATTAGGCCCATTGTGCCGACAATGGCCATAAAGCCCAGCACGGAGCCAAACACCTTGAGGGAGAGCAGGGCCATACCGATGGAGCCCACCGCTACTCCGGCAATAATACCGGCCTGACGAAAAGAGCCCAGGGAGAGCACTAGGGCCGTCACCATGCCCAGCACCAAAATCGGCACAAACAGCAGCAGATTGCCCACGGCGGTATTTTGCTCTTCATATTCGCCGCCAAACTCATAGCGATAGCCGGGGGGAAGCTCAAACTCCGCTGCCGCCAAGCGCTCCTGAAGGGCGCCTAGGACGGCGCTGGGCAAAACCCCGGCGGTAATAAAAGCCTGCACCGTATTAACCCGCTGCTCGTTGCGGCGGGCAATGCTGGCAAGCTGGGGCACCAGCTCAAACTCGCCCAGGGCCGAGGTGGGACGGAAGCCCCGATCTTGGCTCTGCTGGGGGCGCAGATCTAAAGAAGAGAGGGTTTCGAGGCTGGCGCGATCGCGGCTGTTTAACCGCACCCGCACCGGCAAATTTTCGGTGGACTCCAGTATGGCACCGCCCGTAACGCCCTCGGAATAGGCGTCAAGCTGCTGGGCAATTTCCGTATTGGTGAGTCCGGTCTGGCGCACCTGCTCATCATCTAAAGATAGGGCCAGCTTGGGCTGCCCCTCACTGAGGTCATCGCGCACCTGAATCACATCGGGCAGGGTAGCCATTATCTCTCGCACTTCCATCCCGATGCGGCGCAGTTCATTTAGATTGGGGCCATAAATGCGCATCTCTACCGGGGCGTCGAAGGGCGGCCCCTGCTGAAACTTTTGCACAATCACGCGGGCTGAGGGAAATAGGTCGCTTAGCTCAGCTTGCACCTCTTGCACCAGGGGTTCCAGGCCGTCTTCAGACTTAAGCTGCACCATGGCCTGGGCATAGTAGGGCTGATTTTCGCGATCGCCGCTCAGATTGTAGTAAAAACGGGGGGCGCTCTCCCCCACAAACCAGTGCACTGCGGCCACATTGTCGTGCTGGAGGATCACATCGCGGGCCTGGAGCACTTGCTCATGGGTTTGCTCAATGGCGGTTTGGGCGGCAAACTCCATTTCAATATGAAACTGGTCGCGATCGAGTAGGGGAAAGAACTGATTTTCTAAGGTGCCTGCGCCAATAAACCCGACGAGGGGAATGGACAGGGTAATCGCGATCGCCAGCAGCGGTCGCGCCACCATCCGGCCAATGGAGCCCCGATAGAGCTGGGCCAAGCGGGGTACCGAGAGTCCCTCGTTCCACCAAGCCCCTGGTTTGCTGAGAAAGCGGAGAATCTTGCCCCTAATTCCGCTAGGGTGAGCACCGGGCCGCTGGGGGGGCTGAACAGGAGATGGACTGCGGCCCAGCAGCCGAGCCGCCAGGGCGGCAATCACCGTCAGCGATAGGGCCAGGGACGAGAGAATCGCCAGAATTACCCCCAAAGCAATTGAGCCGACAAATTCTCCGGCGGAGCCCGGCAGCAGATAAATCGGCAAAAAGGTCAGCACCGTGGTGGCCGTCGAGGCCAGCAGCGGCACCCTCAGATAGTTCACGGTTTTTATGGCAGCAGGCAGCGGCTCAGCCCCGTGCTGAATATCGGCCTGAATTTCATCCACCACCACAATGGCGTTATCAATTAGCAGGCCCAGGGCAATAATTAGCCCCGTCACCGACATCTGATGGATGGGCACCCCCAGCACCGTCATCCAGCCAAACACGGCAAAAATAGTAAACGGCAGCGCCGTGCCCACCACCAGGGCTGAGCGCCATCCCATGGCAATTAGAGTGACGCCAAAAACCAGAGCGGCCCCCAGCACCAGGTTAAACATCAGCGTGCTGATGCGATTTTCGACATAGCCGCTCTGATCAAACAGGGTGGCTAGGGTCATACCCACGGGGAGGCGATCGCGAAAGTCATCCACTGCCGCTCGCGCTCCCTTGGCCCACTGGTCAATTCGCAGCCCGGACTGCATCATCACCCCCAGCACAACCGCAGGCTTGCCGCCAATAATCGCCTCGTCGCGGAGGGGATAGCGGATACCCCGACTTACTGTGGCAATATCGCTAAGGCGGGTAAACTGGCCGCTGCTGATTTGAATAGGAATCTGACGAATCTGCTCGGTGGTGTCCAGTTCGCTTTCTACCTCAATGGCAAAGGTTTCTTCGGCGGTGCGAAGCTGCCCGGCACTGGCTTTGGCATCGTTAAGGCTAATTTGAGTCGCCAGTTCCTGGGGCGAGAGACCGACACCGACCAGCTCCGCAGCGTTGATTTCAACCAGAATTTCTTCCTCCGGATTGCCAAAGAAGTCCACTTCTTCGGTGCCGTCAAGCCCTCGCAGAATAACCCCCAGCTCATCGGCATAGCGGCTTAGCAGGGCATAGTTGGGCCGATCTGGCAAATCCCAGGTCAGCCCAGCGACAAAGGTATAGGCTTTAACCAGCACTTCGGAAAGCTCCGGTGCCGCTACGCCAGCGGGGAACCGGGTGGTGGCATCTTCCATCTCATCGCGCACCTTCGACCAAATCGGCTGGGCATCTTTGATGGACTCTGACAGCTCCACAGATACCGACGAGAATCCAACCCGTGAGTCCGATTCAATCACGCTAATTTCTTCAATTTCGGCGAGTTCTTCCTCCAGCACCGTAGTTACCAGAGCTTCTACCCGCTCTGCGCTGGCACCGGGAAACGCCGTTGTGACCACGGCCACCCGTGAAACCAGCTGTGGGTCTTCCTGGCGGGGTAGAGACTGGTAAGACGAGAGGCCCCAGCCCAACAGCAAAATGACCGTCAGAGCCAGGAGTCGGAGGTTGGTAAAGAAAGGGCGAACCATGGGAGGAGGTCGGTAGAAGTTAGGAAGGGAAGAAAGGGAGGAATCAATTCAAAATTCAAAATTTTGAATTTTGAATTAATCCAGCAGGCGCACTGGCTGGCCGGGCACCAGGCGATGGACGCCGTTGGCGACGATGCGATCGCCGCTCTGGAGGGTACCGCGCACCAGGACGCGGGGGCCTTCCTGGGTAGAGTCTTGGGGGCTGTCTTGGTGCAAAATCTCAACGGCTTTGGGCTGAACTTGGTAGCGCTCTGCCCCGCTGGTTTCGGCTGAATCGTCGGGAATCAGCACATAGGCGCTCCACAGCCCGCGAATATCTTGGGTTAGGGCCTGGGTCGGCACCCATATACCGTCGGTTGGAATCGTCTCGGTTAGCCCGACCCGCACGGTCTGCCCTGGGTTGATGCGAGCCAGGGCCGCTTGCTCAAGCTGAAAGACAACAATTTGGGTGCGGGTGTCCGGGTTGATCTCTGGCAGGATGGATTTGACGGTGGCGGTAAATTGCTCAGACCCTAGATTCACAGAGACCGGGGTTCCTGGCTGTAGCTCACTTGCAGCGGTTTCAGGCATACCGATACGGGCTTCAGGGGCGCTGCTTTCCACCAGCCGCAGCACAGACTGCCCGGCTCCCACGACCACGCCTTCATCCATTTGCCGACTGGAAACGATGCCGTCAAAGGGCGCTTTAAGGGTGCTTTTGCCGAGGCTGACATCGATATCGGCAAGGCTGGCCCTAAGCTGCTCAACCACCGCCCGCTGGGCTGCGACCTGTTCAGGCCGGGTGCCGTTGCGCAGTTCGTCTAGACCACTCTGGGCCCTATCCAGCCGGGCTTCCAGGGCTTCTGCCCCGAAGGTAAATTCATCGAGCTGTTCTCTGGAGATGGCTCCCTGTTCATAGAGAGTTTCCCGCCGCGATAGCTGCTGCTCCTGCAGCCGCAGTTGATTTTCGAAGTCGCGGACATCGGCCTGGGCCGCTGCGATATCTTCTTGCCGAGCGCCTCGCTCTAGCTCTAGCAGGCGGGACTGGGCTTCGGCTATCTGGGCTTCGAGCTGGCGTCGCTGGGTCAGCAAATTTTGGGTATCGAGCCGGGCTAGGGGTTGACCAGTCGTGACGCGATCGCCTTCTTCTACCAGTACCTGCACCAGTTCACCCCCACGGGTAAATCCCAAATCACTGCTGCGCAGCGCCGCGATTTCTCCGGTGTAGGCACGCGAAACAAGGTAGCTATCCACCGCCTCGACGGTTAGGGTTTCCACCGCTAGCGGGCTGCCGTCGCTGGCCCCAGCGGTTTCACGCTCCTGAGCAATCAGCCGGGACTGGATAATCGGCACGCCAATCGCCAACAGCAGGCCCGTAATGCCCAAGCCCAGCAGCAATTTTGTCCGGCGGGTCAGCCGGTGTCCCGACTGGCTTAAACTGCTGAGCGTATTTGCAGCGTCTGGATTGTCAGGATTGTCTGATGGCGAAGCGGGGCCAGATAAAGACTGATGAGACATGGGAAATTCTCCGAGGGAAAGAAATAAACCAGACGGTTTTGGTTTTAGTTGAGGCTGATGTAAAAGCCCTTATGTCTCCCAAACTTGAGGGAGGTTAAATCTGATTGCCCCATAGCTGGGGCGCAAGGAGCCGAAATTGGATTTAACGGTATAAGTTCGGTTTAAAGCCGATTAATAATCATAAAAATTTGAATTAAAGCATCCCTACATCTGAGGTATTTTTTGATTTTTAGCGGCACGAACAGCAATCTTTTCAATTCGTTTGGCCCGCGTTTGGGGTGTTTTAGCTAGCTTGATCCATCGCAAAAGATTGCGCTGATAGG